>JADGPN010000342.1 GCA_017882465.1 Solirubrobacteraceae bacterium | reverse complement strand
CAGCTCGATTCGGGCGGCCCGATTCAGTTCGCCGGCTACCGCTACGACGCGTATGCGCCATCTGACGCTCAGGTGGCGATCGTCTTCCGAGGCCCGGAGGGGAAGCTGCTCGCCGTCGTCACGTCGATGGTCTGGCGGGACGGCGACTGGAAGTACGTCTTCCCGGCTGACGGGACTCCCGCGATGCAGGTCATCCCTGATCTCACGGGCTACGTGCAGTGGAGCAGCTTCTGATGAGAACACCGATCCGCCGCTGCTTACTTTGCGCGCCGGCGATGGCTGTGGCTCTGCTGCTTCTAACGGCTGCCCCGGCCGGCGCGCTGTTCGGATGCGGCATCGACCCGCTGTGCCTTATCGGCAAGGGGGCAGGCGGGGTCGTGTCCTCGGTTGCGGGCGATGCGATCACCGCGTTGGCGAAGGCGGTGCTCGGTGCGCTGGGGCACGCGGTCCAATGGGCGTCGACGCTGTGGGTTGGGATCGGGACGCCGGCGGTCGCGGACGGTGCGGGGCAGTCGACGGGGACGGTCGCGTTTCTGCAGCAGAACCTGCTGGTGTTCACGACCGGGCTGGCGGTGCTGTGCACGCTGCTCGGCGCCGGCCGGATCGTCTACCACGAGCACAAGGCGGCGCAGCTGCGCGAGCTCGGCCGCTACTTGGTGACCTACGTGCTGGTGTCGGGCGCGGCGGCCGGCGCGGCGAGCGTGCTGATCGGCGGCTCTGATCAGATGGCGTCCTGGTTCATCAACCAGGCGAGCGCGAGCAGCAGCTTCGCCGACCATCTCGCGAACCTGCTCGGGCTCGCGACCGCCGGGACGAGTCACGCGGCCGGGGCTCCGGTCGGGTTCACGGTCGGGCTTGCGGGGACGGTCACGACGGCGTTTATCGCGATCGTGCTGGGGATCATCGCGTTCCTCGCGACGGTCATCCAGATCATGCTGATGCTGGTCCGCGGCGGGATGCTCGTGCTCTTGGTGGGGACGCTGCCGTTGGTCGCGGCGTTCTCGAACACCGAGATGGGCATGCAGTGGTTCCGGAAAGCCGGCGCGTGGCTGCTGGCGTTCGCGCTGTACAAGCCGGCGGCGGCGATCGTGTACGCGGTCGCGTTCGATCTCGCCGGGCAGCCGGGCGCGCTTGCGCTGCTGGATGGGGTGATGATGCTCGTGCTCGCGATCCTCGCGCTGCCGGCGCTGCTGCGGTTCGTGGTGCCCGCCACCAGCGCGCTCGCCGGCGGTGGCGGGGCTGGAGGGATGCTCGCCGGTGCGGCGGGCGGCGCGATCGCGATGCGGATGCCGACCGGAGCCGCATCGGTCGCCTCGACACCCGCGAACGTGTACGGGCAAGGCCGGTCCGGTGGCCCGTCGGGTGCCGCGCTGGCCGGCGGCGGGCCCGCGGCCGCGGCGGGGATGAACGGCGGCGGCCCGTCAGGCGCTCCCGGCCAGAACGGGCAATCGGGCGCGTCGGGCAGCACCGGCACGGCTCCCCCAGCTAGTGGCGCTGGCGCTACGGGCGGCGCCAGCCCGGCTGGAGGCGGCGCGGCGAGCGGCGGTGCGGGCGCAGCAAGCGGGAGCGCAGGCGCGGCGGGCGCCGCAGGCGCGGTCGTTCGGGCGTACGGGGCTGGGAAGAGCGCGGCGAGCGGCGCGGTGGAGTCGGGCGACGCGGGCGGCGACGGGCCGTCCGGCGCGTCGGGGAAATCGAGCTAGGGGAAGGGGATCGTGATGGCGGTGGAAGCTCAGGTGGAGCGCACGTATGGAAACTGGCGGCGGCCGAGGCCGCCGGGGCTGTGGCATCTGGGGCTGATCTCGAGCGTGCTTCTGATTGTGGGGCTGATCGCGTCGATCGTCGTGATCGCGCTCGTCGGCCTGATCCCTGGGCTGGTGCTGCTGGCTTTGATGCTGCCGTTGTTCCTGGTCACGTTGCGCCCGGATCCGCATGGGCAGACGCCGATGCAGCGCCTCGGGATGAAGCTCGGGTGGCGTCGCGCCCGCGCGAGCCGCTCGCACCTGTACCGATCGGGGCCGCTCGGCCGGACGCCATACGGGACCTTCCAGCTGCCGGGGCTGCTCGCCGCCAGCCACCTCTCAGAGGCGCGCGATACGTATGACCGGCCGTTCGCGGTGCTGTGCCACCCGTGGTGTGAGCAGCTGACGGTCGTGCTCGAGACAGAGCCGGACGGGGCCGCGCTGGTTGACCAGCCGCAGGTCGATCAGTGGGTCGCGCACTACGGGCATTGGCTCGCGGCGCTCTCCCAGGAGCCTGGGCTGGTCGCCTGCCAGGTGTCGGTGGAGACGGCGCCCGACCCGGGCACCCGGTTGCGTCACGCGATCCAGGGCCGCCAGGACCCGAACGCGCCCGAGCTCGCGCGCGAGACGCTGTCGGAGATCGTTCGGTGCTACCCGGCCGGCGCGGCCGATCTGAAAGCCCGGGTCGCGCTGACGTTCAACATGGTCGCGGCCGGGCGGCGACGGACCGCGACCGAGACCGCGCACGACCTCGCGACCCGGCTCGGGGGGATCACGCAGCGGCTGCACGCGACGGGCGCCGGGGTCGCGATGCCGGTCGACGCGCAGCGTCTGTGCGAGATCGTTCACGCCGCCTATAACCCGCGGGCGGCGGAGCTGCTCGAGGAGGCTCGCTCCTCCGGGGAGCCGGCCCAGTTGAGCTGGGACGACGTCGGGCCGGCGGCCGCGGACGCTCGCGCGGAGAGCTACTGGCACGACGGGGCCGTGTCGGTCACGTGGGCGATGAGTCAGGCGCCGCGCGGCGAGGTTCGCGAGAACGTGCTGGCCAGGTTGATCGCCCCGCACGGCGATATCGCCCGTAAGCGGGTCACGCTGCTTTACCGGGTGATCGATCCGGGTGAGGCCGCGAGGGTCGTCGAGCGGGATTTGCACAACGCGGACTTCCGCGTGAACTCGGCGGCGCGGCCGACCGCAAGGGCTGTGGTCGAGCAGCAGGCCGCGCGCGCGACCGCGCAGGAGGAAGCCAGGGGTGCGGCGCTCGTGAACTTCGGGATGCTCGTCACCGCGACGGTGCTCGACTCTGAGGAGCTCCACGCCGCCAGGGCGGCCGTGGAAAATCTCGCGCCGACCGCCCGGATCAACCTGCGGCCGGTGTGGGGCTCACAGGACTCGGCGTTCGCCGCGGCGCTGCCGGTGGGGCTGTTCCTGCCCGCGCATCTGAAGATCCCCGAGCAGGTCCGCCAAGCACTGTGAGACCTCTCGTGCGCCGCGAGAAGCCTCAGGGCCCGTCAGGGCCGGTGCTGCCCGGTCCGCGCGGCTGGCACGGACCGGCCGCCGGTCACAGCGTGTACCTGCAGCCGGCCGCGGAGTGGCGCGCCACCAGCGTGCAGGCGTGTGGCCTGTGGCCGTTCTCGGTCGGCGCCGGCGCCCCGTTGATCGGCGCGCCGCTGGGCAAGCATCTTTTGACCGGCGCGACGGTGTGCGGGGATCCGATCAGCTGGTTTCAGCGCGCCGGTCTGCTGACCGCCCCGACGGCGTTCGTGATGGGCTTGCAGGGGTTCGGGAAGAGCTCCTGCATCCGGCGGATGGCATTGAGCCTGGCCGGGTTCGGCGTGCTCCCGTTGGTGTTGGGCGACCTGAAGCCCGACTACGTCGACCTGATCGCCGCCCTCGACGGTCAGGTGATCACGCTGGGTCGCGGTCGCGGCTACTTGAACGTGCTCGATATCACCCTCGCCAAGGCCGCCGCCCGACGGCTGGGCGAGGGCGAGCACGCGAAGCTGGGGCGTGAGCTGCTCGCCGACGCGGTCGGCCGCCGGCACACGATGGTCTCCGCGCTGATCTCGATCCAGCGCGGGCATCCGCCGAACGATCGCGAGGACTCGATGCTCGCCGCCGCTTTGCGGGTCCTCGACGAGCGCCACGACGCCACGCCGGTGCTGTCCGATCTGCTGGAGACGATCGAGAGCGCCCCGGAGCGCGTGCGCGCCTCTGCGTTTGACCGCGGGTCGCTCGAGCGCTACCGCGAGCTCGTCGAGCCGCTGCAGGTGACGCTGCAAGCGCTGCTCGGCGAGGGACGAGTGGGGGAGATGTTCTCCCGGCAAAGCACCGTCGGCTTGGACTTGGATCGGCCGGCTGTGTTCGACGTCTCCTCGATCCCCGAGGACGAGACGGAGCTCGTCGGCGCCGCTTTGTCGGCGTGCTGGGGGGTTGGGTTCGGGGCGGTGAACGTGACGCACGCGCTGGCCGAGGCCGGTCTGGCGCCGATGCGCCACTACCTGATCATCCTCGACGAGCTGTGGCGGGCGCTGATCGCCGGCCGCGGGATGGTCGACCGCACCAACTCGCTGACCCGGCTGAACCGGCAGTGGGGGGTGGGGGTCGTGATGTGCTCGCACACGATCAAGGACCTCCTGTCGCTGCCGGACGAGCACGAGCGGATGAAAGCGCTCGGGCTGATCGAGCGCTCCGGCATGTTGATCTGCGGCGCGCTGCCCCCGGAGGAGATGCCGCGCCTCGCCCTCGCCAAAGACCTCAGCCTGGCGGAGCAGCGGCAGCTGATCTCCTGGCAGGACCCGCCCGCCTGGTCAGCGGCGGCGAGCAACGACGCGCCGCCCGGGCGCGGGAACTTCATGATCAAGATCGGCGGGCGTCCCGCGATCCCGTTCCGGGTCACGCTCACCAAAGCCGAGCAGGGGCTGCACGACACCAACAAGCTCTGGCACGAGCAAAGCCGCCGCGGCGAGCTCGGGCCCACGCGACACGTCGCCGTCGACGCACCGGAGGGGTAAGCCGGTGCGCCAGGCAGATCGGCACGCGAC
>JADGPN010000341.1 GCA_017882465.1 Solirubrobacteraceae bacterium | reverse complement strand
CGATTCCGGTCTGGAGATGGCCGAGAGTCTCGTCCAGGCGCAATACGACTTCCTCCGCAACGTCGTCCACTCCGCTGGCCAGTCGCTGGGGGCGTCGACCACCCCGGAGAAGTCGACCACCCCGGAGAAGTAGCGTCCCCGGTCGGAGGGGCAGCTTCTCGGGCGCCTGCTCCCACGCAAGTGTGTGGCGACCGGCCTCTCGGATTGTCTGGGCTCGCGTCGGCGTCGGGCGGCGCTTTGCGGGGAACGCCTCCCGCGCCCGATGCAGGCGCGCTGCATCCTCGTCGGGTCACTGAGACCACCCCCGCAACATGGACCCACGGTTCGGCCGGCCTCCGTCGAAGTGCACGCCCTCGGGGGGCTCGGGCTCCGGCGGGATGGGTCAGTACATGTAGATGATCGCGGCCGGGGTGTCCGCGTCAGCGGTCTTGCGACGCGACTGGATGTCGGCCTCGGCACAGTGACGCCGCCGGCGGTCCAGATCGCGAAGTCGACGACGGTCCTCGTAGCGGGTACGGCTCAGCAGCACGTCCCGGCCGGGTTCGAGACGACCACTGTGCTCCATCCAGATCAGGAAGCCGCCGAAGTCGAGATCCGTGCGGCGGTGGCCATCACCTAGGCACCGCTCGTAGCCAGGATAAGACGCTGCGCGAGCTCGGAATCTCTCACGATCAGCTCAAGCCGTTCGGACAGGCGCCATCACCGTCGCGCCGACTGCCGCGGGGTCTGCCAGTCGCCGAGCCACCGTCTCCCTGGCCAACTCGACCGGAACAGCCTCCGAGAACTTCAGGGCCGCCAGCATCTCATGCTCGACGCCTGGGATCACGCCGGGCAGCGCGTCGGCACGCTCTTGCAGCGCGTCGCGCAACTCCGACGCCGTGACGCCCCGACGAAGACGAAGTCGGAGTTCACTGACAGATGCGGACGGGTCGACGATGTCCGTGAGCCCCTGCGCCAGCGCGGAGTTTGCGGCGAAACCGGCGAACGTCCACCACGTCGCATCGCTGCCGGAGCTCTGAACCGCGTACGTGGCGCTGGATGGCGACTCGGCAAACGGATAGCGCTCGCGCAGACCCGCGATTCCGTCGCGACCGCGGCGCGTAACAGAAGCCCCGATGCTCGCTCCGGCCAGCACGTCGTGGTGCGCACGGGCCAACGCGAACGACATGGCACGCCCGCCACTCATCCAGCGTGATCGTCCCCGCTGGTCGGTCAGCCCCACCGACACGACGCGCTTGCGCCAGTCGACATGCTCGACGTGCCACGCCCGCCCAGAGCTGCTGGCTGCGCCAGGTCTCGAATGGCAGCCCGGTCCTCGAACCCGACTTCGCGGCGGCGTATCTCTGCTGGAGAGCACCCGATCGCGCCGGGACTGCGTCCACCCCGCCCAGCAGGTCGCGTTCGAGTGTCCGCATCTGCTTCTGGAGATCGCCAAGCAGCCTTTTCGCGTCGATCACGCGACTCCCCTTCCAGCGACGTGGGTAGCGCCCACACCACCGAGCTCAACTGATCCAGTATCCAGACGCCGTAACGCGGCCATCGACCACCGGGTCACCCTCGTTGCGGGTTCGCAGGTACCGGACGCGCGGGCGGCGACTGGCGGGTGTCCCAGTGGGTACTTGCCAGGCGACGTTCCGCGAAGGTCAGCAGATCGAACACCTCCCGGGCAAGGTAGCCGATCGTTCCCCGCTCGACGCGCTTGCGATGGAGGATGCCGGCCTGGGCGAGCTCCTCCAGCGCCCCGCGTGCCGCCGGGGCCGTGACTCCGAGGAGCCGCTCAACCGTGCGCGCGGTGAGTACCGGAGCTTCCGGCAGCAAGTCGAGCAGCCGGGCAACGGACGACGAAGCTCTCGGCTTGTCACGCACCCCCTGCTGGCTGCGCGCCTGCGAGTTCCGCTGGTCCCAGTCCAGGCGAAGACTGTCGAGTTGCACGACAAAGTCGCGCGCCTGATGGGTCGCCTGTTCCACCGCTGCAAGGAAAACAGCCAGCCATTTCGCGACACCGTCGATCGCGGCCGGATCGGTCGCCGAGCCCGAGTACCTGAAGGCGGTCAGCCCGTCGACGTACTCGCGCGAATGCGTCAGCAGAATCATGCTCACGGGCAGCAGCGACGTCCGGGTGAGCCGCCGCCGCGTCAGCACCGTGTGGATGAGCGCGCGTCCGACGCGTCCGTTGCCGTCCCGGTACGGATGAATGGTCTCGAACTGGGCGTGCACCAGCGCGGCTTGGATCAGCGGAGCGTGCACGGCTCCTGTGGCGTAGTCCGCGAGGTCCGCCATCAGCCGCGGCACTCGATCGGGTGGCGGGGGGACGAACTCGGCGTCGAGCGGGTGCCAGTCGCTGCCAGCGATCCAGTTCTGCACGTCGCGAAGACCCGCATCCTCATTCGGCAGGAGGGCGCGGTGCAGGCTGCTCATGCCCTCGACGTCCACCCTCGGCGACATCGCGAGGTCGGTAGTCGCGCGACGGAGCGCCAGGATGTTGTTGGCCACGAGTCGTGCGTTCTCTGTGAAGCCCCGCATCCCGGGTGCTTCCGTGATGGCAAGTTCGGCAAGAGCTACTTGCTGGGGTGAGGCTTGAAGCCCCTCGATCCGCGACGACGCGATCGCCTCGGACCGCAGTAGGAAGCGTGACAGCCCTTCGAGTCCCGGCGCCCCGGCGCTGTTGACAAGGTCACGCACGGCGGTCTCAGCACGCGCGGCTTGCTCGTTGAGCGCGCTGCCGACGGACAATGGCCGGGGAACGAGGAGGTCGGCGTCGTACGCTCGAAAATATCCGCCGCGGCGGTCGCGCTCAGTCGGGGCGTCGAAGGACGCGGCCCAGTGCTGCTCGATCCAGCTGGCCATCCATCACCCCTCGCCCGTCCTGGGAAGGAAAGGTTAGGGTACTAAGGTTTCATCCTGGGGCTGCCTAAGAAAGGAAACTCCGGAACTCCTACAGCCGTCGTCAGGCAACCCCGTCAGCCACGCGGCCCTCGCGCCGAATGAGCCAGTCCTCGCGCAGCGCCAGCCACTGCGGGCCGAAGATCGGAACAGCGGCATCGTCAAGTCGCGGCACGGCTTCGGCGTCATGCCAGGGAACAAGCAGCCACACCGTGCGTACCGGAGCGTCAGCGCCAGCATGCGTGACCTGCTCCCGCAACGAGTCCAGCAGCGACAGGCTCGGGTCATACCGAGCAAGAATGCCGGCATTCAACAGCAGTACGACCGGGCCTGCGGCGCTGATCGCGTCGAGTGCCGCCGCCTCCGGGAACCGCGCGGCGACACGCTCGGCCACCTGGGCGGGCGTGAGCTGCGCAACCCCGGACAGCGCACCGGACGCGAGGCGCACCGCTCTCCCGGCGTCGAGGCCGCGCGGATAAACCTCAAGCCGCGGCGTGGCCGCGGCAATCTCGGCGGCGACTACGGCCATCGCGACGAGCTGCTCAGCGGACACTTGCGCCGTCGTCGACCCCGGGGCGGCCGGAACCGCGCGCAACGTCTCCTCCACCCTGGCCGGCACCGGTAGGGGGTCGGCGTGCGAGAGCTCGTCCGCCGCCTTGCCAAGCCGGCCCGCTCAGTCGAGGCGGTCAGCTATTGATGGCCCCCCTCCAGGCACGGCTGGCCCCGCAGCGACGAGGATGCCGCGCGCCTGCCTGCTGTACACGAGGCGAGGATCGGCGTCGTAGCCCTCGTCTGCGAGTTCGGCGTCCACGGCAACGCGGACCAGCACTTCGGCAAGCCGTGAGCGCAGCGGCTCGTCGACCGTGCTTCCGACGAGATCGAGCAGCCCGGCCGCGCAGTGCGGTGCGGACGCGACGCCGCCCAGCAGCTCCAGCACGTCGACGACGGTGTCGCGGAGTGTCCCCATCTCGGGCAGGCGCACCCAATGGGATTCCAAGCGCTCGCCGCCGTCGCGCACAGCGTGCTGCTCACGCCCGAGCGCCTTGGCGACATCGCGAACACTTGCCCACTGAGACCCTGGGGTCTCGCCGAGACCAAGCAGCGCCTCCGCGATCTCGCGGTCGGCGGATTCGGGAACGAGCGACGCCGCGATCCGGTCGAGCAGTGTCAGTTCGTTCGGTCGCTCTGCAACGCTCGTGGCCTTCTTCGCGAGCTGGTCCAGCTCGGCGCGGAGCCCACGCCGCGTCTTCGTACCGATGCCAGACGTCCACACCACCTGGGCCGCGGAGAGGCTAAGCGCCGCGCCCAACGTCGTGACGCCGAGGCGCTCGAGCACGGCCAGGACCGCGGGCGACATGCCGGCGGCACCGATGGGAGCGTCGAGTGTCAGGAGGGTTGGGGCCCGCGGACGTTGTACGTCGACAGGGGCGGTGAAGACCGCGTCCCAAGCCCGGCGCATGTCTTCGGCGGTGTCGAAGCGATCACGTGCGTCGCGACGGAGGGCGGTCCGAAGGAACTCAGTGAGGCCTGCAGCGTACGAGCGGTCAAACAACTCGGGATCGATGGTGACGTCGGGCGTCGCCGAAGCCGGGATGCCCGCCGGTGATCCCGTACTCGGGACGGCGGGCGGTCGCCATCTCGTACAGCGTCACGGCAACCGCGTACCGCTCAGCCGCGACGTCCTAGACCCGACGGATCCCGTGGCCCAGGAAGGGATCAAGGTACGGCGGTGTGCCGGCCTGAACCGCGTCGAGCGGTTCTGCGGACAGCGAGAAATCGAACAACACCAGCCGCTTCTTACCCTTCGGCCCACGCTCGGAGACGCCGAGGTTGTCTGGCTTGACGTCGCGATGAGCCACACCGACGCGTTCGAGGTGCGCGAGGATGTCGAGCAGATCGTC
>JADGPN010000340.1 GCA_017882465.1 Solirubrobacteraceae bacterium | reverse complement strand
AGGCTGCTCTGAGCCGATGTTCACGAGTATCCAGGCCGAGGCGTTCGGGGCGACGCTGAGCGCCGAACCGAGCGCCCCGAGCAGCAGCGACGGCTCGCTTTCGCTCCACAGGCAGTCCGCGGCGATCCGCCGGCCCACCGGGAACCGCGCGCCGGTCAATTCGAAGAGCGCGTGCTGCGGTGTCTCGCGGCGCGCCTTGTCTTCGACGAACCCGCGCCGCCCGACGCCTTCGTCGAACGGTGCGAGCAGATCGTCGCACTCCTCGCGCGAGCCGGCGAACGCGACCGCGGTCATGACGACGACGGGATCCCCGCCCTCGATGCCGAGCGCCCCGATCGCGGCGGGGGCGTGAGCGAACGCCAGCGAGAGCTCGAGGCGCCGGTCGAGTCCGCGCGAAAGCTGCTCGACCCAAGCCGCGACGTCGGCCAAGGCCGCCAAAGGAAAAGCAAGCGAGCTGGTGACCGTGCATCGCGGCGCCTCGTAGGCGCGCGCCGTGAAGGCCGTGACCACCCCGAAGAACCCTGGCCCCGCTCCGCGCGCCGCCCAGAGCAGGTCCGCATGATGAGACTCGTTGGCGATCACCACGTCACCCTCGGCGGTGACCACCTCGACGGCCTCGACGCTGTGACAGGCCGGGCCCCACGTCCCCGCGTTCCAGCCGAGGCCCCCGGCCAGCAGATAGCCACCGAGGCCGACCTCGCGGCAGTGGCCGGCGGGGAATGCGAGGCGGTGGCCGGCAAGGGCGCTCGTCAGGGCCCCGGTAGCAAGGCCGGGGCCGATAGTCAGGCGCCGCTCCTCAGGGTCTATGCGCAGGTCGTCCAGCTTCGAGACGTCGAGAAGGAGGCCGCCGTCGCGCAGCGCCGCCGCGCACCAGCTGTGACCGCCCGACCGGGTCACGATGTGCAGGCCGAGGCTGCGCGAGAGGCGCACAGCGGCAACGACGTCATCCACCGACCGCGCCCGGATGATGATCTCGGGATACCGCTCGGGAAGAAAGGTGCTGGCCACGAGGTCGCCGCGCAGCTCTTCGTAGCCGGGCGCGCCGCGTCGCATGAGCGCGGCATCGGGGAGGAGTTCCATCGCGAACCCTACGCCGTGAGTCGAGTGCGGGGCCTGCAGACCGCGCACGAGCACTCGCCGGAGTGCAGCCAGCCATCCGCCGGGACCTCCGACGGGGGCGTGAGCTGGTGCAGCCAGCCCGGCCGCTGGCGCCAGAAGTGGACTCCGTCGAAGTAGAACTCGGTGTCGTCCTGCTGCTCCGAGCTCGTCCATGCCGGCCGTCGCAGGGTCACGACCTGCTCGAGCGTGAGTTCCACTGCTCCGTCGAATCTTTCCTCGGTCGTCAGCATCCTTCCCCCCAAGGGCGGCGGCTCCTCGTGCGAGGCCCTTGTACCCGCAGGTGGCCCACTCACGCCGTTGTGCCTCCAAAAGGCTCGAACTGAGCGGGTCCGGGGTGGGGATACGCGCCGAGGCGACGCCGAAGGCCCGTAGTGGCGCTCTCGGCGAACCCCGACACTGCGGTTGCGGACACGGCAACGGTCTACACAAGCCACGGAACGGACAGAAAGCCTGGTACGGCGGGACGTGGAGCTCGTCGCTTCGGAAGACCCTGAAAGGAGCGAGCCGATGGCCGGAGTGCCAGACACGACGCAGAACATGGAGCGATGCATCTGCGGGACCTGCCCATCGTTCCCGGGCGACGGCGGTTTCTACTGCGCCAGGGGCAAGAGCGGGGAGGAGGTGGAGCGCAAGGGCTGCGTCTGCGGCGACTGTCCCAACTTCAAGGAGTTCGGCTTGTCGGGCGGATACTTCTGCGCCGAAGGAGCGGCCGCCTAGACAAATCCTCTCACGAGTGCCGGCCCGCCACGTGAGGCCGGCATGGGCCAAGGGGCCGGCCGGCGCAACTCATCGGCCGGCCCCTCGCGCGGACGCTCAGCCATCGGCAGCGGCCTGCTGGCCTCCTGTCTCTTGCTGCGGCAGTGCATGCTTTCCCGTGTCCTCGGCGCCTACGGCCGTCCTCGCTTGGCCTTGGCTGCGCCGCGTCGACCTGCGTATCCGGCCTCGGTGACTTGGCCTGGCCGCCGTGCAGAGGTGCCGTTCGTCTCAGGGCCCAGGTGTGCCGGAGGAAGCCGCCGCGGCTGTGGCGGTCGAAGCGCGAGCGGCCTCGATTCCGGCCCGGATCCTGCGGCGAGAGCTGTCGACGTCAGCGCCGGGCGGCAACGTCGACAGGTTGGCTGCAACCGTGAGCGCTGCTCCCTCGGCCGCCGCCAGAGCCAGCTGAACGGCCACGGCGAGGTCGCTGGCTGCCGCTGGGCTGGCCCGGCCGGCGAGGGACGCGGCGAGCGCCAGCGCCTTTTGCGCCGCCGCGAGGGTCTCGAGCGGTGGCGCGGTGGCCCGCCGCGTGGCTCTCCTGAGCGCCTTGCCTCGGGCCGCGCGCTGACCATCATCGTCCTCAGGCAAGTGCGTCGCGTGGGTGATCGCCTCGAAGGCGAGCGCGTCCTCAGCAACGAGCTCGAGGAGCCGGCGGCGCAGCCGCTCGCTCTGCTCGAGCGCCTCGCGCAGCTCCTCGTCTTTCGCGACCACGTCGTCCCGGCCCAGACTCACGCGACAGACCATGGCCATGAGAGCGGCGGCGACGCTGCCAGTGAGAGCGGAAGCGCTACCCCCGGCGGGCACCGGCCTGCCGGCGGCCAGGTCTGCGGTGAACGCGCTGACGGTCGGGTACGTTGGCTCTCGCACACGCCCTCCTCTCATCTTGGAGCGACGAGGCTCCGCTGTGACAACCCTCGGGGGCCCTGGCATCGCACGCCCGGTTCCGGCGGCACGCGAGGAAAGAGCCCGGTGCTGCCTTCAGCGGGCTCTTTCATGATCAGGTGCCTGCGTTGGTCGTCGATCACTTCTTGCGCACGGCATCCCGCGCCTTGTCCGCGACCTTGTCGGTCGCCTTCTTGACCTTGCCGCTCGCCTTGTCGACGTCGCCTTCGCGCTTCAGATCCTTGTTGCCCGTCAGCTCGCCTGCAGCCTTCTTGACGCGACCCTTTGCCTCGTCTCCGGTCATGAGATCCTCCTTGCCTGCTGCTCTCCGATGGAGAGTGGACTGCGAAGATCGGCGACCGCTGAAACGCCCATGGCCGGACCACCGATTCCTCCTGCTCCGTACACTGTGGCGATACCCGGCGGGGTGCGGGGGTAACCGTGCGCGTCGAGCAAGACCGCGGCGGCGCACGGAGAGGAGAGGAAGGTGGCGCGAGGACCGGACCGATCGCGGGAACCGGTAGCCACCCGGCGCCTGTCAGCTCGCCGTCCGCTCGTCCTGCAGATCCTCCGGCGCCAGTGTGGTGACGACGACCTGTCCCTTGCGGCGCTCCCCGACCTTGGCCAGCGAGTCGAGCTGGCGCCTGTCCGCCTCGGTCAGCGGGGGTTGGATGAGGCTGCGCGGCCAGAGGCGCCTGGCCCTGACCACGTTCAGCTCCGCGGCGTAGAGCGTGAGCTGCGCCCCGATGTACATCCAGCCGAGCAGGCCGACGACGATGGCGAAGGTCCCGTAGGTCGCGCTGGCGTGCTGCAGCTGATGGCCGACGACGTAGCCGCCCAGGGCCTGCAGCGCGGTCCAGGCTGCCGCCCCGACGACGGCCCCGACGCGAACGTCCGACCAGGAAACGTCGGCGGTGGTGAGGATGCGGAACGCCAGCATGAAGAGCCCGAAGTTCAGCAGCAACGAAAGCAGGACGCCTACGGCGGCCCACCACCAGACGTGGCTGGCGCCGCCGACGGCGGCCACGCCGGCCGCCAAGACTGTCACGACGCCCAGCAGGGCGAGCATGACGATCGCGCGGCCGACCGAGATCCAGAAGTTGGGCCGCCGCCTGAACGGCACCAGCCACACCGAGTTCATGGCGTTCTCCATGGCGCGCACGACGCCGAGGCCGGCCCACAGCGCGAGACCGATGCCGACGACGAGACCGGCGCTCGCGTGCCCGCTCAGCGCATGCGTGCTGCGCTGCAGGTCGGTGCCGATGACGGGGAAGTTCGTGAGGGCCGAGCTCAGGATGGAGCGCTGCAGCGCCGAATGGCCGCGCAGCACGATGCCGAGCATGGTGACCAGCACCAGGAGCAGCGGGAACAGCGAGAAGAAGCCCCAGTAGGCGACGAGTGCGGCGAGGCTACCGGCCTGGTCGTCGCCGAACTTCCTCACGACCGCGAAGGGGAACGCCAAGGCACGCCAGCGTTGCTGGAGCCTGTCGAGCCGTCTGAGGGGGTTGACCATCTGCGGGCTCTCTCTCGTGGGCGGCGGACCCTAGATGCCGCAGGTCCGGTGCCGGAGTCTTCCCCATAAGAAGGGACATGAGACGTAGGTGAACACGACGAGAACTTCCCGCATCCAGGCAGAGTAGATGTCGTGGGTCGAGGCGAGCGAGGTGCGGCGGTAGCCGCCATGCGGGTGGCGTGACCCCCTTGGCCTGGACGATGAGCGTGAAGGGTACCAAAACCCC
Source organism: Solirubrobacteraceae bacterium (assembly GCA_017882465.1). Classification (GTDB taxonomy): domain Bacteria; phylum Actinomycetota; class Thermoleophilia; order Solirubrobacterales; family Solirubrobacteraceae; genus Palsa-465. The sequence goes on along the minus strand of JADGPN010000340.1, from coordinate 293 downwards.
GATTCGCCTTCTGAGCAGCGGTTCTCTAGGATGCTGCGACACTCGCTCTGCCGGCCGGTCGGCCGCTCATGTCGGCCGCTCATGTCGGCCGCTCAACTGCCGACATGATGCTGACGAGACGCCTCACCACGGCCCAACACGCCTGAGCACAGTCCGGCACCAGGCCCGCGCAAAATCCTGGATCGTGCAGCACAATCGCACACGCCGCACTACTAGGAAGACAATACCATCAGGTTTCCTAAACCTGGTGTCGCTGGTTCGATTCCAGCCGGGGGCACCACCTTTGGTGCTGC
>JADGPN010000339.1 GCA_017882465.1 Solirubrobacteraceae bacterium | reverse complement strand
CCGAGCTAACCGCCATCACGAACACCACGCTGACGCGTTCATCGGCTTCGCTCACCGTCTAGCTCGAACGGTTTGCTGGTTTTACACCGCGGAGACCGGCCTGGCATCCGTGTAAAACGCGCGGTCCTTGCGGTGCCGGACTACGGTGCAGCCAAGGAAGCGATCAAGCCGGGATCATGTCCGGCCCGACCGCACGTCGCGCGAGCCGCCGTGACCGGCTCATCAGAACGAGTGGGCGATGAACGGGGGTCCGGCCCGCCGGCCTATTGGGCCCCTCACCTTGGGTAGCTGTCCCCCAGGGGGCAAAATGAGCCGGAGGAATCGCTCCACGTCGGGGACGGCTGAGCCAGCCGGGCTCGCCGGGCTCGCCGGGCTCGCCGGGATCGCCGAGAGCGCAACGCCGAGCCGCTGATCCATGTCGAATCGAAGGCGCCGTACGCCTGCATACAAGCTTTACCGGTTCCAGGTGCAGCCGGATCCTCATTCGCCCGTGACCGCCCGCCCCGCGGACGGCCCAACATCGGCCACCCGGTCGGGGTGAATCCCGACCGCGAGCTGGCGGCGGCCGCGCGTGCCGAGGGCTGGAACGTGATGCGCTTCAAGCGGTTGGGCCGCCGGCGCAAGGCCGGCGTGGCGATGGCGGGAGCCGCCGCAGCCGGGGGGATCGGCGGCGCTGCGCTGGCCAGCGGCTACCACATTCGCGAGGCGGGCTCGACCGCCGCGCAGGAGTTCGCGTTCACGCTCAAGGGACTGTCTCACGTACGTCGAGCACGCGCTCGCGCGAGGACTTGACGTCGACGCGTTCGCGCCACGTCTGAGCTTCTTTTTCAACGCCCACAAGTCGACTTCTTCGAGGAGATCGCCAAGTACCGGGCGGCGCGGCGGATCTGGGCGCGCGAGCTGCGCGATACGTTCTGCGCGCGCGACGAGCGCTCGCTGTTGATGCGCTTCCACACGCAGACCGCGGGCGTGTCGTTGACGGCCCAGCAGCCACTGAACAACATCATGCGCACCGCGATCGAGGCGCTCGCGGGTGTCCTCGGCGGGACCCAGTCACTGCACAGAACTCGTTCGACGAGGCGCTGGCGCTACCGACCGAGGAGGCCGTGCGGGTGCCGCTGCGAACCCAGCAGATCATCGCCGGGGAGACCGGGGTCGCGAACACGATCGATCCGCTCGGAGGCGCGTATTTCATCGAGGCGCTGACCGACCGCATGGAGGAGCAGGCGTACGAGTACTTCCACCAGATCGACGAGCTCGGCGGGATGGTCGAGGCGGTCAAGCGCGGCTTCCCCCAGCGCGAGATCGCCGACGGCGCTCCGCCACCAGCAGGAGCTCGAGTCGGGCCTGCGGAAGCTCGTAGCGTCAACTGCGACACCGAGGGCGACGACGCTGAGACGGCGACCCTGAAGATCGATCCGGCGTTCGAGACCGATCGGTGCAGCGGGTCACGGAGGTGCGCGAGCGGCGCGACGCCGTCGCGACGCCCCGGCGCTGCAGACGCTGCGGGACGCGGCCCGCGAGCCGAAGGAGAACCTGATGGTGCACCTGCCCGACGCCGCTCGCGCCGACGCGACCGAGGGCGAGATCGTCCAGGTGCTGCAGCGTGTGTTCGGGACCTATTCGGAGACGCCGGCGTTCTGAGCGCGCCTCGGCGCGCGTCGCGCACTACAATGTTGCACCTCCCGGTCGCATCCGGTACGTGACTGCGTTCTGCTCCGATGGCCGCCTCCCAAGAGAAGAAGATTCGCGTCGTCGTCGCGAAGCCTGGCCTTGACGGCCACGATCGCGGCGCGAAGATCATCGCCCGAGCCCTGCGCGATGCGGGGATGGAGGTGATCTACACCGGCTTGCACCAGACGCCCGAGCAGATCGTCGAGACGGTGATCCAGGAGGATGCCGACGCTGTCGGGCTGTCGATCCTGTCCGGCGCGCACATGACGCTCGTGCCGCGGATCATGGCGCTGCTGGGGGAGCAGGGGGTCGACGACGTGCTGATCACGGTGGGAGGGACGATTCCCTCCGACGACGTCACGGCGCTCAAGGAGCTCGGCGTCGCCGAGGTGTTCACGCCTGGAGCGTCGACCCAGCAGGCGATCGATTTCATCCGTACCGCGGTCCGGGCTTAGCGCTGCGGCGAGGCCGCGCCCTACGAGCCTTGCGAAGCCTGCATAGCCTGACCGATTGACTCGCCAGCTGATGGCAGCGGCTAAAGACCCTCCGGCTGACCACTGCTAGGAAGCTGGTAGGAATCGCCGTTTGTGGCTCGACGCGGACGCGGGCGGTTGGCACTGTGCGACTGTCGCCGGGTGGGTCGTCGGTGCGCGATGGCCGGCCGGTGAGACGCTGGCGACCCCTGCGGACTCGGAACGAGAGACGCCGCCGCGGGCCGGGCTCCGAACGCAAATGGCATGGACTCGCAGCTGCGCCGGACGCCAAAGCAGACGCGATCTCCAAAGCCGCAGAGCCGTGGTTCTTGGCGTCGCGCTGATATTCGGGGGCTCACGCAGCTGATCGCCGGTCCATGACCGACTGACTGCAGTTCAACGGGACGTCGGCCCAGTCACCGCGAACGAGCTGCATCCTCGAACTGTCCGCTCAGGCTCGCGGGCCGCTCCGTCCCAGAACCACCAGAGATCAATGCGATGTCGATGTCGCACGGGCTATGTGAGGTCGGTTCGGTCAACCGGCGGACGGGAATCGGCTATCGATGTGAGTGGAGGTTGGTGGGGCCCCCGCGGCGCCAGGCGCTCGGGGTCTCGAGATGGTGATGTGCAGCTCGACCGTGCGCTCGAGTCGGTCAGCCACCGAGTCGTCGAGCTGGCCGAGATCGTGATCGCGACGATGACTGGATCGACGGGCGCTACCTGGAGTGACACCAGTGCGTGCCGTCGCTGCTCGCGCGGCAGGCGCCGGTCGCCCGGCGACCTGCGGATCGTCGCGGCGCTGCTGCACATCATCGGCTGTGTGGTGCGGATGGGTCGACCAGTGCGCGAACATCGCCAAGCTAGTGCCGTTGCCCGGCTGCGAGGCGCCGAAGGACAAGGACATTCTCGGCACGATCTGATGGGTCAGCTCCGCGCTCGCAGCCGTCGCCGGCCAAAGAGGCGTTCGCCACGCGCAACGTCGCGGGCTCGCGACCTCGTCCGCGTGGACGGGGAGATCAACCGGCTGAACCGCGCGATGTGCAATCGCGCGGTCGACGTCGGCAACGCCCACGCGGTCCGCGCGTGGCCGATGTAGACGATCCTCGTCGCGCGTTGCCTGGAGCGGATCGCGGGCAACACGATCGACATCGCCGAGCAGACGGTGTTCGTAGTAACTGGGCCTTTCGGCGGGTTCGCGGACGAGTCGCGGCCCGCATAGGCGACGAAGGCGCGGACGAGCGGCTGCGACACCTGCTCGCCGACGTCCCTACCCCCGCGGGGGCGACACCGCGAGTGCTGACCAGACCCCGACAGCACCTGAGCTTCTGTACGCGTCGATGATCGCGCCGCCGGCCAGCATGTACCTGTTGCAGCTCCGGCGGACGCTCACCACCTCGACGTTCATGCTGACGCGCTACACCCACCTGCTCGACGGCAAGCACGCGCTCACGCTCGATCTCGATCCCGAACCGCACCGGTCCCCTGAGGCTCCAGGGTTTCATTATTGTGGAGCTTGGGATCGAGAGTCAGTCCAGTTCTTGCGCTGCTGCGACGTAAGCGCGCCGGTAACCCCTGACTGTTTCTGTGTATGAGACATCTACGGACGAGCGAAGCGGTCGCGGTCCTGAACGTCAGCTCAAACACGCTGGGGCGTGGGAGCGGTGCTACGGGTGCCCGCATCCGGAGCGCTCCCGGGGCAAGCACCGGCTGTTCACGTACGGCGAGGTGGTCGCGCTGAGAGATACAATGCAGGAAAGGGCTGCCGATCTCCTCGGCGGTTTCCCGCACCTGCCAGGGCCTGCTTGGGCCGCTGGCCAAGACGTCCACCGGAAAGGTACAGAAGTTCGTGCTACGCGAGCCCGAGTGGGCCAGCCCGCAGTGCTGCATCAACTAGCTGCTCGCGGCCAATCACGCTCCCGCAAACACCCGGGCCGAGGTCTCGACGCGGGCGCTGCTCGTGCGGTGCATCCGGGCGGCGGACCAGGATCAGGTCGCAGCGCTCGAGCAACCGCAGCTCCCCCGACGTTCTTGGGGGGGAGTACGGTCGCCGGCTCGCGGCCCACCGCGACGCCGTGGCAGGTCTCGGGAGGACCTCATCAACATCCGCAACGTTCACGCCGCGCAGATCGCAGCGAGACGTCGCCGCAGCTGGCAGGCGCCGGCCACCCTCGGCCCGCCGTCCACCTCGCGCATGGCCACGGATCGTTAACACATGCGGACTCGCCCGGGCGAGCGCGAGAATCGTTTGCTCGAGCTGTTTGCAGACCTGTCTGTCCTGTCATCCGTTCGCCCAGTATGGGCAATCCGGCTCACGGACCGCTACCGCATAGCGCTCACGCGTTTGTCTGGAAACGACGTCGACCCTACGGGAAGTCTCACGGTTGGCATGGGGAGCCACCCGACCTCGGCCCCGGCAGGGGGCTCCAGAGCCGCTTGATCCCGTCTCCGACTGCGAGGATCAGGCGACACACTTTGCGGTCACGAACCCGAGCACTCGGCGACATCGGGCACTTCATGGTCCGACGTCGCGCGGGAGCGTTTCGTTACCTGCGCTTCCACGGGTTTGGGCTGACCGACGCTGTCGCGCGCCCGGACGCGCGGGCGAGTGGCGTGGATCGCTAGGCGTTGATCGGTCGGCACGACGATCGGGTGGTGGCTGT
>JADGPN010000338.1 GCA_017882465.1 Solirubrobacteraceae bacterium | reverse complement strand
TGATCGGAGGCGTGCACGGTGATGTCCATCCCGGCGTAGCGGACCGCCTCGCGCGAGGACGAGAACCGGCGCACATCGCCGAGCTCGGCCAGGATCGTGACGCTGGTCAGCGCCCCGATTCCGTAGTGCGCGGCGATCAGCGCCTTGGCGCCCTGCTGCCGGCGCGCGTAGGAGCACAGCTGCTTGGTGATCGGAGGAAGCTCAGCATCGAGCTCGTCGCTCATCAGCAGTCCGACAGCGATCTGCTCACACGCGACCGCGGGCAGCGGTAGCTGCTCGAGCCACTCGCGGCCGGCCGCTGTCAGCAGCGTCAGCTCCAGCCGGTGCGGGGACCCATGGTGGGTGGTAGAGCCCCGCCCGGATCCGCTGCTGCCACTCGCGTTGATCATCAACCAGCGTGTGGCGCAACCTGACCCGCACGCGCAGATCAAGGATGTGATCAGGCCCGATCCACGACTCCGGCACCCTCCGGCCATCAACAGCTCCCGCAGGTGCCTGGCGTCGGACCGGTCGTCCTTGGCCCGCTTCTTCGGCCCCCGCAAACCAGGCGGTATCCGCCGGCTCCGGGAGATGCACCCCCGCCCCCACCCGTCGCAGCTGCTCCGACCACGAATTGCCAGCCGGTCGTGGCCTCCAACGCCACCTCCAAGTCCTGACCCCCGAACCGGGCAACGACGCGGCGCACCCCAGCGCGGTCCGCCGGCACCACCCGCCCCCGCGAGACCTCGCCGGTCACGATGTCAAGCCACACTCGACGCGCCGGCAGCGTTCAGCCCGACCCATCGCATGCCGTGGGTCACGGTCGGCCCTTCGTGTTCCGAATGAACCGGCCGCGCGGCTGGAACCCCGCGCGCCTTCAACGTGAGTCGCTCGACACGGCGGGGCGGCCACGTTCGCCCGGTCGCCACGCCGTACTGCTCATGTCATCTTCGCCGCTCGACGGGCCGCCCCGGCCGGATGGCCGCTTCCGCGATCGGCAAGCCCAGAGCAGTAGTCGGCGACGGGCACCCGTGAGCGGCGAAAGGAGTCGTCTTGTGCGGAGAGCGCGGAGCGGCGGGACGCGACTGCTCGTAACCCGAAGGGGAAGCGCGGCCGGCGCTGTTGAGTTCGGCGCCCTGAGCATCGGCGCGGCGTAGCTTGGCTACCCGATGATCGGCCAGCGCCGCTCGGCGGCGAGTTCGTCGAGCGTGCGTTGCATGAGCTCGGTGATCGTGGCGTAGATCGTGTCGACGTCCGGGTTAGGGCCGAACCGTTGGTGCAGGTCGATGGGTTCGAGCACATGGATGGTGAGCTTTGCCGGCAGCGGGATGTGGCCGAAGAAGTCCCCGATGTCGAGGCCCCAGGGAAGCGCGAGCGAGACCGGGAGGACCTTCAGGCGGAACCGGCGATCGAGTTGCAGCGCATGGGCCGCGCGTTCTCCGCGGGTCAGGAAGAGCGCCGTTTCCTGGCCGCCGATCGATACGACCGGGACGATCGGGACGCGTGTGGCGAGCGCTAGCCGGATGAATCCTTCGCGGCCGGTGAACTCGATCTCGTGGCCCTGCCAGGAGGGCCGGTGTGTTTCCCAGTCGCCTCCTGGGTACACGAGGAGGGCGGCGCCCTCGTTCAACGCGGCCTCGGCGTTCTCCCGCGAGGCCTCGATCGTCCCGTACTTGCGCAGGAATGCCAGCCACGGAGCTTTCATCACGAGGTGATGGGCGAGTTGGAAGAACCCTCGCTCAGCCCCGAAGCACCGGTAGAACGCAATCGCGAACGCGAGCGTATCCGGAGCGACGTTACCGCCCGAGTGGTTGCCCACCAGCAACACCGGCCCGCTCCCAGGGATCAGGTCCAGCCCGCGGATCTCGGGACGAAACCACGCAGCAATCAGCCGCCAGCTGAACGGAAGCGTGCGGCGGATGTAGTCCGGACTGCGCTCCTGCAGCGCCTGCGGGACGACCCGGCTGGGCGGCCTCGGCGCCACGGACGCGATGGCAGCCAAGCTAACAGAAGACACGCCGGTATCGGTCGCCGCCAGCTTCATAGTTCAGGTCTACTACCTCACGCGACCCCGCGCATCGGGACGACCCCGCCACCCGGCGCTCGAAACTACTGACGCGACACCTCGCCGGGCGGCTCGTGGACCGACCCGGTGATAGGCCTTCGTCGCGCCGGTTCAAAAGGCGAAGGTCACGCTGAAGGTCACAGCGAAGCCGGGTACGACGCTGTACTTCATATGCGTCATCCATCCCTGGATGCACCTAGGTTTGCGGCATTGGGCCTAGGTCATCCCTCGTCCGAAGTTCCCCCTGGTGAAATAGCGGAATCCGTTGTATTCACTGGGGTCGGGGGTGGTTTGGGGTGTTCGGGTCGTGTCTACCGAACGACCACGACGGGGGCGTGCTGGGCGAGATCGAGCGCTTCGGCTTGTAGCGCGGTCGGTTGGGTGAGCTTCTCGAACGTGGCGTTGTGGCCGTGCAGGCGGGTGGTGTTCCGGGTCTGGGTGGAGAGCTCGGTCAGGAGGGTGCGGTAGCTGTGCGCGGGCTGCCCGGCGCTGGTCCGTTTCGTTTGCGCTTTCTCTTGCGCGCTGGTGGAGCGGACGGCTTTCGCGACTGGGTCAGGACTGGTGGGCCGGTGCTCGTCGGTGAACAACAACGGTTTCCACGCGGCTTTGAGGTGCCAGGTGAGGTAGTAGGAGAGCATGCAGATCAGCGCGTGCGCGCGGACGCGATCCTCGAGGCGGTGATGGATCGGACGGATCTGCAGGTCGGGGCCCTTGATCGACCCAAACGCTCTTTCGGCCTGCTCGAGGTTCTTGTAGGCACGCACGACATCGGCGCCCGCCAGATCGGTTTCGGTGAGACTGGTCCGCAGGATGTAGAACCCGTCAAGCGCTGCTTCGGCCGCGATCCCGGCCGTGTCGCGGGTGTGGGTGAAAGTGGTGTCAGTAATCGTGATCTGGAAGTGCTTTTTCATCCGGTAGCGCTTCAACGCGGGTCCGACCGCCAGGCCGATCTGATCAGCACCCTGGAGCGTTCCGTTCTCCACCCGGTCAGCGATCGCGGCGAGATCGGTCTCGGTCGCGGCGAGCAGCTCTGAGCGTTTGCGGGCACGCTGCGCGCCGACCAACGGGTTGCGGCACACGATCAACCGCTCGCCGGGGAACTCCGCAACATCGGTGATCTCACCGATGTTCTGCTCGTCAAACAACGACGGCTGAAACACGCCTGTGCGGGCGAGTTTCTTGATCGTCGGGGCTTTCAACGCGGTGATCCAATCCACCCCGTCGGTCTCGGACAGCAGCTCAATGTTCGCTTTGGTGACCATCCCACGATCCGCGACCACCACGATCCGCGACAGGTCGAAGCGGTCCTTCAGCTTGCTGACCTGCGACGGGAGTGTCTTGTCGTCATGCAGCTCGCCGGTGAATACCTCGATCGCGACCGGCCGGCCATCTTCATCGCACAACAGTCCGTAGATGATCTGCAAAAGCCCGGGCTTGCCGTCGCGGGAGTACCCCCGCTTCGCCAGTGGACACGTCCGGCCCTCGAAGTAACTCGAGGACACGTCATAGAGCACCATCTCCCCATCACGAAGGTGACGCGCAGCGAGACGATCCTCAATTGCGCTCTGGCGTTTCAGCAGCCAGTCCATCGCCTCATACAGATCATCCTCATCCGCGCCCTCCACCCCCAGCTCGCTCGCGAGCGTGGACTGGGAGAGCGTGCGGACCGTCGCGAGCTTCGAGCCCGGGCAGATCACCCGGCCGAGGATCATCGCCAGGCACAGATCCCGCTCCCGGCCCGCTGAGCGATCCAACAACTTGGGCAGCTCAAGCCGGCGAGCCATCGCGAGCGCCGCATTCACATGCCCAGCCGGGAGCGACCGCTCGATCTCAAACGCGTCCTCGGCGCCCACGAGCGTCTCGCCGGCCAGCACCCGCCGGATCGCGTCGATCGCCGCCGGCGGGAGATGCGAGAGGTTCGCAAGCGTTTCCTTCTTGACCTTCCCGTCCTGACGGTAGGAACGCCGCAGCAACGTCGCCGTGTACTCACGATCCCCAGACCGCCGCGTAGTCGTGCTCACATGCATCGCACCACTCTGCCTGGCCGGACGCCCCATACGCGGACTATACCGCAAACACCGGCCGATTAGTAGTGGGTACACAAGAAGATCACAAAAAGGCCGGAATCCCCGCAACTACAGGGATCCCGGCCTCTAAACCCGCTGACTACAGGGGGAACTTCGGGCTAGTGGAACGGACGAGTTGGGAGAGTGCGCTCACGACCACGACCGGCGCAGTCGCCTGCTCCGCCTGGCAAAGGAGCGACGCCGCCGATCGATACGGCGCTACCGCTTTCCATGCCAAGGGGCAGTGATCTGGGGGCCGGAGGGCCGCGGTGCCTGACCGCTCTCGGACACAGGCAGCCACGCCGCCGCCGCCAGCGGCGATACCCGCGCCAACACGAATGCGGGTGTAGGCCCGGCCTTCACCAGGGACGTGCTTGTCGCCCCAAAAGGACGTCTCGCTTCTCACTCCGCCGAGCGAGAGCGAGTCGTCCGCGAGGCGGGCGACGACGATCCTGTTCGTGGCGGAGCAGTCGCCCGGCGGCGCCCGGGCCGGCGATCACGTCGTCGCCGAGCGGTCGCGCGGGAATGGTTGGTGTGAGTGATGGATGCGATCGTGATGGCGGCGTCGCCGGCCAGGGGGCTTGGGCACCTGCGCACCTCGGGGCCCGAGTTCCGCAGTTGGTGGGCACGCGGATGGGCGTTGAGGGGCCGTAAGCCCTTGTGGGGCCTGGGTTTTGAGGGTTTGTGACGATCCGCACGCGTG
>JADGPN010000337.1 GCA_017882465.1 Solirubrobacteraceae bacterium | reverse complement strand
CCTGATTCGAGCTGATCGTGCCGCCGGTGAAGTCAGTGACCGTTCGCACGTAGCCAGGTGGTAGTTCGGCACTTCGGCGAGCATGTCGGGCTCAGCCAGGAGCGAATCGACAGTTCCCTCGGGCAGCTGTGCGAACGCCTCGTCGCTCGGGGCAAAGACGGTGACGGGCCTTCCAAAGCCAATGTCGGCTCGAGGCCCGCGCGGTCGATGGCGGCGACCAGGGTTGTGAACGTACCCGCGTCTTTGACAGTCTCGATGATGTTCTTCTGCATCCCTACTCCTTTGATCATTCGGTCCTGGCTCAGGCAGCCACGATCGGGCTGGGCTCGGTGTCTGGGAGCGCTTGCTCCTCGTTTGCGAGCTTCTGTTCTGCCGCGTAGCGGCCGTCGAGGACAGCCGCGTAGAACAGCAACGCGAGTGCCGCGGCGACGATCAGCGTGACGAGCACGCCGACGACGAACAACCCAGCGGCGCTCATCGCTCGCCGTGCCGCAGCACGATCCCGCCGAGCGACAGGATCGACGGCACCCACAGCCCGACGAAGATGCCCTGCGGCTTATCGCCGCTGACCAGAGCACCACCGAGAGCACGAACGAAACGAACCCGGCCAGCAGGATCAGGGCCCGGGCACCAGCCTCGGGGCGGGTCGCAACCAGCGTCTGCACCTTTTCCATCTCACACCACCACCTTGGACAAGTCATGTACATCACCTGTACATGATCCTAGCCGGGCGCGGCTCCCGGTGTCAAGGGTTTGTCGAGGCTGTGTATAGTCGGCCTGTGTCCATTGGTCCCCAACCAGTCCGGATCGGCGAGTTCGCCCGCCGCGTGGGTGTGGCCCCCGAGCTGCTCCGCGCGTGGGAGCGGCGCTACGGACTGCTAACGCCGGTCCGCTCGCCCGGGGGCTTCCGGCTCTACACCCAGGAGGACGCCGAGCGGATCAGCCGCATGCGCCGCGCCCTCGGGAACGGCCTGTCCGCCGCCGAAGCCGCACGCGCTGCGCTCGAACGCGGCCAACCGTCCGAAGGCCTTCTCGAGGACGCCGCAGAACGCCTGCTCGCCGCGATCGAACGCTACGACGAGGCAGCCGCCCATGCGCTGCTCGACGATACGTTCGCGGCGTTCGGACTGGAAGCCGTTCTGCGCGACGTGGTCCTTCCAACCCTCAGACAGGTCGGGCTCAAATGGGAGAACGGCACCCTTGAGATCAGCCATGAGCACTTCGCCAGCAACCTCATCCGCGGACGGCTGCTCTCGCTCTCGCGGCTTTGGAGCCGCGGCGGCGGTCCGCTCGCCGTCCTTGCCTGCGCACCGGGCGAGACACATGACATCAGCCTCCTCGCCTTCGGTCTGCTGCTGCGCTCGCACGGCTGGCGGATCCTCTTCCTCGGCGCCGACACGCCGATCCCGACCCTCACCCAAACGGTCAAGGAAACCCGACCGGCACTCACGGTCCTCACGAGCTTCAAGCCCGAAATGCTCCAAGCCGAAGCAAGGGCACTAAGCCGTCTAGCGAAAGCCGCGCCACTTGCCCTCAGCGGCCCCGGCACCACCGACGCCCTCTGCAACCAGCTCGGCGTAAGACGGCTCGACGGCGACCTCGTTCAAGCCGCCAACGACGTCGCACACAGCACAATCGGCTAGACGAAAAGCCGTCGAACGCTATACCCCCGGGTATCTCTAACCGCGACCACTGTCACGCCACGCACGAGCCCCGACTACGGCAGATCGCTGTAACAGCGCTGCGGTGAGCCCGACACGCACCTCGCAGCACTCCCGCCCGCGCCTCGACGCCGTGTCGCATCTCAACACCGGACCGACCCGCAAGACGCACGATCGGCACAGCTTGGAGGTGACCTACGTGACGACTCGCCATCGAGCCCGTGCGCACGTCCCGGCTGCAGCGACGACCCCCTGGGGCTGGCGCTGCTGTCCACGGACTGCAGGTCACGACACGTGGACGGCCGCCAACAACGCGATGTAGGAGCCCGCACGCGCGGCGCGTTCTTCGTCGATCAGCGCGCTGCCCAGATGGCGGCCTTCGCCCACCCACCGGTCGGAGTGGCGCAGCGCCACGACGCGCTGCTCGGCGGCTCGACGCAGCGAAGGCTCCGGTGCGCCGTACACATGGGAATACAGCCTCGCCAGCGCATCGACGAGCGCGACCTCATTGCTGCCAGGGGCGGAATGCTGGCTCTCGCGGTGAACGCGCCACCACGCCAACTCGAGGGTTGCAGCTATGGCGGGGTCGAACGGCTCGGCGTATCGCTCCTTGACGAGTGTGTAGAAGCGCTCGGTCAGGCGCCGCGCCCTGTCCGCGTTGTTGTTGGGGAACGGCGCCCACAGCTGCGTGGTGCGCAGCACAAGCCACAAGCAGCGAATCGTCGCCGGCCACGACAGGCCGAAGATATGGCGGGCGAGGGAGATGGCCCAATCGCAGCAGGGCCAGCCACTCGCGGCGGTAATACGCGACCCAGGCGTCGCACTCCAGCCGCGCGACGACACGCGGATCAAACGACCGAGGGCCGGGGCGGGGCCCAGCCAACGCGCGTGCGGCGGGAGGAGCCGGATACGCGCTGTCTTCATGTTGGCGGTCTGGCGATGCCGCAGTCCCCGAGCGCTGGCTCGCGTCGCTACGCCACCAGCCGCCCCTCCGCGGCTCGCCGTTGCGAGCCATGGACCAAGGCTCTAACCCCCGGGGTTGGGAGCGCCGGTGCGAAACGCGCGCGGCTGGCCATCGTCCCCCGGCAGGCCCGAGCCCGATCTGCGGGTCGGCGCGCCCCAGGCGCTCGCAGCCCATCGTCTCGGGCCTCCACGATCGTGCCCCCAGTCCATCCTCGGCGGTCATTGCGCCGGAGTGGCTCTGAACTCACGCGACGGCTGGGCGTGCTCAGGGGCAGCGGATCCTCTCGTTCGCTGCCGCCTCTGGGCAGGCCAATGACGACCGCTTCTTGAGGAAGCGCCGCCGCTACCGCGGAGCTCTGCTGCTCCTCGGGCTTTGGTCCGCCCGTATTCACGGCGGACGGCGCTGCGGCCGTCCAACAATTGCGCCGGGTCGAAATGCCGACGACGTCGTCTTGACGGTTCATTTCCAGAACTCCTTGGCCGTACAAGGCCCTGTCAAGGGTTTGTGGAGATCATATCGAGAGCAAACGTGCCCTCGGCCATAGGCTCGCCGCGTCGGTCCTCCCCCGGATCACGGGACGCTCGCCGAGCACACTGATAACCCCCCGCGTTCGAGCGCCTTGGCCACACACAGTCACCCTCGAAGCGCTCTCGGAGGCCGCGTGACCCCGATGCAGCTGAATCCAAAGCGGGTTATGTCTGATCTGAGCCGATGACCGTTCCCACTCCGGATGTGCGGATCTGCCTAGGCAGCCTCGGGTCCACGACCATCCGCCCACAACTCGTACATCTCGCGGTCGCCAACATCTCCTCCGCTCCGCGCGGCATCCCGGGCATCCCGACAACGGCGCGGCTGAGCAGGTCGATGCCAGGGACGGTCTTCGGCCGCTTGCCGCCGTGAGCCTGGCAGCAAGCCGAATCGGCGACCGCTCGGGCGCTAGCCCCATTTTCCGCACTACGAAGTGGCTAGGTGTCTTGGCTTTTGCTCGGGCCAGGGTGGTGTGATGTGGAGTAGTTCGAGGATCCGGCGTTGGGTGTGGGTGAGGCGGTCGAGTTCGATCCCTGTTTGTGTGTAGGTGAGGCCGAGTCCTTGGAAGGCTCCGAGCACGTTGCGTCCGGTGGGTTTCGCGGCGCGGTTCTCGGGCAGCAGCCCGGGCAGCAGCTCGTTTTCGTGCAGTTGCTTGCGTAGCTCGGTTTCGATCAGCCCGAAGATCAGCAGCGCGATCCCGATGATGCTGATCAGCGCGTAGATGCGGTCGTCGTTGTGCAGGAAGATCGGGCGGACCTTGAGTGTCTGCTTGTAGTCGCGGTGGCGGCGCTCGACGATCTGCTGGCCTTTGTAGTCGCGTAGTAGCTGCCCGGCGGTCAGCCGGGTGCCGGGGAGGTTGGTCGCCAGCGCGTAGATCCCGTCGGTCTGGCCGGCGGCGGTGATCGCGTCGTGGTCGCGTGTCCAGGTGAGCGTGGGTTTGCCGTTGCGGGTGGCGGTCGTGGTGCTGATCAGCCCCTCGATGTTGTGGGCGATGATCCGGGCGACGCGTGTCTCGACCTGTTTGCGGGTCTTGTAGTAGCGCCCGCCGAGCCCGTTTTTGATGCGCTGTAGCTGCTGTTCGGCTTTGGTGAGCGCCCGCTCGCGGGCGGCGGCGGTCTCGCGGTGCTCCTCGGAGGAGTGGATGTAGGCCACTTGGAAGCGGCGGGTTTCGCCGGTCTCGGGATCGGTCAGCTCCCAGTCTCTGAGCGCCCCGCGGTACTTCGTGCGCAGCTCGGGCGCAAGCTTCTGTTCGCGTTGTGAGACGTAGCGCAGCGCGGTCAGCCGGTCGTGGCCGACGTCGGCGAAGAACCGCTCGCGAAAGCCGGTCTGCGCGCGTAGCGGCACGATGAACTGCAGGCCGGCGCGGGCGATCTCGCACAGCGTCTTGGGATGCCCGCACGCTGAGTCGAGGATCAATAGCCCGCCCGGCCCTGAGAGCTGCCGCAGCCGCTCCAGGCTCTGGGCGATCAGTGACACCTCGGCGGCGTTGCCCGGCTCCGGGCGCACGTACAGCGAAACGCCGTCCGCGGTCGCGGCCTGCAACACCCGGACTTGGCGTCCGACGCCTTGGCCTTGCGCCCAGCCGTTTGAGACCAGCGCCGAGTCCTCATAGGCGCCGCACACCCGCAGCGCGGTCAGATCGACATGCAACCGGCCGGCGTCGACCCCGAACCGC
>JADGPN010000008.1 GCA_017882465.1 Solirubrobacteraceae bacterium | reverse complement strand
GCCCGGGTCGCGGTCGTGCGCCGGTACCAGAACGAGATCAGCATGTAGGAGGCGGCGCCGACGAACGCCCACCCGGCGATCAGCAGCACGAAGTTCCCCGCCAGCACGAGCAGCAGCATCGAGAAGACGAAGAAGTTGAGATACGCGAAGAAGCGCGTGTAGCCGCGATCGGACTCCATGTACGCGACCGAGTAGAGGTGGATCAGCGTCGACACGCCGGTGACGACCAGGAGCATGAACACCGACAGAGGGTCGACGAGGATGTTCATCCGCGCGTCGATGTTCAGCGTGCGGGCGTAATCCCACACCGAGGAAGTGAGCTCGCGGTGCTGTGGGTCGTGGCCGAGGAGCGAAATCAGCGTCGCGATTGCGAACGCGAACGAGAGCCCGATGGCGGCGGTCCCGATCACGCCCGCGGCGGATCCCTTGAGCACCTTGAAGCCGGCGCCGATCACGATCGTCCCGACGAGCGGGCACAGCAAGACGATCCAGGCCAGGGTCGTGGTGCTCATCTAACCGTTGAGCTCGTTGAGCTCGTCGACGTCGATCGGGAGCCCGCGGCGGTACATCGCGACGATCAGCCCAAGGCCCACCGTCACCTCGCAGGCGGCCACGACCAACACGATCAGCGCAAAGATCTGCCCGTCCTCGCGGCCGTGCAGCCGGGCGAAGGCGACCAGCGCCAGGTTGGCGGCGTTCAGCATCAGCTCGAGGCAGAGCAGGATCACCAGCGGGTTGCGGCGGGTGAGCACGCCGGCCGCGCCGATCACGAAGATCAGCGCCGAGACGACCAGGTACCAGCCGATCGCCATTAGTGGCCGCCCCCGTCAATCCGCTCGCATTCGAGCGCCGCCTGGCG
Organism: Solirubrobacteraceae bacterium; assembly: GCA_017882465.1. GTDB lineage: Bacteria > Actinomycetota > Thermoleophilia > Solirubrobacterales > Solirubrobacteraceae > Palsa-465. The sequence goes on along the minus strand of JADGPN010000008.1, from coordinate 37,262 downwards.
CCGGCGGGCCACGTCCTCGTCGCCTCGCGCAGCGCTGCTGCGCGTCGGCTCCTGCGTCCTCGCCCGCCATCCACCAGTCGACCCTCTCGGTGCGACCGTATTTCCGCGGCCGACCACGGTTATCGATCCCTCCGGGCGCCGACGCTCTCGGCCATCGATCCGGCCAGGTGCGAGACCGGCTTGTGGAGCCTGGCCTGGTACTCGGGGTCGGCCTCGAGGCCGCGGCGGCGCCGCGCGAGCACGACCGCCCCAATGGCGGCGACCAGCAACAGCAGCGATGCGACCTCGAACGGGAACAGGTACTTGGTCAGGAAGAGGGTGCCGATGTGGCGCGGCGACCCGAATCCGGGGATGTACGGTGCGCCCTTGCCCGAGATGCCCTTCAGCGCCGAGCCGAGCATGGCGATGCACAACTCGATCGCCAGCACGAGCGCGAACACCGGCCCGAGGACGCGCAGCCCGCCGCCGCTGGTCAGCTCTTCGCCACTACCGACGTAGGCGACCACGAACACGTACAGGACCATCACCGCTCCGGCGTAGACGATCACTTGGGCGGCGGCCACGAACTCCGCTCGTAGCAGCAGGAACAGGGCCGCCAGCGAGATCAGGTGAAAGACCAGCGCCAGCACGCTGTAGAACGGATTACGGAGCATGACGACGCCGATCGCTCCCGACAGCGCTCCGAGCGCGGCGAGGAAGAAGAACACGGGAGCCATGAGCGGCCTACTCTCCCTCGGACCGCAGCGGCGTACGCTCGATCGGCTCGGCCAGCAGCATCTCCTTGGTGAAGATGAGATCGGAGCGGGTGTAGTCCGACATCTCGTAGTCGTGGCCCATGGTGATGGCATCGAACGGGCACGCGACCTCGCAGTAGCCGCAGAAGATGCAGCGGCTCAGGTTGATCTCGTACACGGCGGCGTAGCGCTCGCCGGCGGACACGCGGTTCACCGGGGTGTTCTCGGCCGCCACCACGCGGATGCAGTCAGCCGGGCACGCCGCGGCACAGAGCGAGCAGCCGACGCACTTCTCAAGGCCCGTGTCCTCAAAGCGGTGGAGCTTGTGGCGGCCGCGGAAGCGGGGATAGACGGGCGTCTTCTCCTCCGGGTACTGAATCGTGGTCGGCCCTTCGACGATCCGCGCGAACGTGGTCTTCAGACCCCGCAGCGTCTCGCCGAACGCGCGGTACGCGCCGGCCGCCGCTCCCGGGGCGGGCCCGCGGACGACTTCGATCACGTCTTCGCCGGGGTTGTAGCTCATGACACCACCAGGATCGCTGTTACCAGCACGTTGAGGGTTGCCAGCGGAAGCAGCACCTTCCACCCGAACGACATCAGCTGGTCGTAGCGGAGCCGGGGCAGGGTCGCCCGGATCCAGATGAAAAAGGTGATGAAGATCATCATCTTCGCGAACACCACGATCGGGTCGACCCACCCGGGCGGATGGATCCCGAACGGCAGCAGCCACCCGCCGAGGAACATCGTCACCGCGATTCCGGAGACGACCATCATGTTCATGTACTCGGCGAACAGATAGGCCACGAACGGGGTGCCCCCGTACTCGGTGAAGTACCCGGCGACCAGCTCGGCGTCGGCCTCGACGAGATCGAACGGCGCGCGGTTGGTCTCGGCGAAGGACGCCGCCAGGAAGACGAGGAAGCCGACGAACTGCGGCACGATGTACCACATGCCGAGCTGCGCGTGGACGATCCCGGTGAGGGACAGCGTCCCGGCCGTCATCACCACGCCGACCAGCGCCAGTCCCTGCGATACCTCATAGGAGATCAGCTGCGCGGCGCCGCGCATCGCCCCGAGGAACGAGTACTTGGAGCCGGACGCCCAGCCGCCGAGCATGATCCCGTAGAACGAGATCCCGGCCAGCGCGAACACGTACAGGGGGCCGACCGACACGTCGATGCCGTACAGCCCCACCCGCTCGCCGAAGATGTGCTGCACGTCGCCGAACGGGATCAGCGCCAGCGCCCCGACCGCGGTCAGGATCGCGATCACCGGCGCGAGCCGGAACATGTAGGCGACCGAGGTCGTCGGCCGGAACCCCTCCTTGGTGGCGAATTTGAGGATCTCGGCCAGCGGCTGCATCAGGCCGTAGGGGCCGACGCGGTTGGGGCCGTAGCGGCCCTGGAAGCGGCCGAGCAGCTTGCGCTCATAGACCGTCAGCAGGGGCAGGATCGCGAACGCGAGTCCGAAGATCACCAGCGCCTTGAGGATCGCGACCCACCACAGCTCGTAGTAGCCGACGATGCCGAAGGGCGTCACGGCTTGCGCACCTCCACCACGGCCTCGGTGAGCTCGTTCGCGGAGTCCTGCGCGATCCCGTCGGCGAGGAACGCCGTGCCCTGCGGGACGCCGGAGCGCACCGCCGCGGTGCCGTGCACCCGCGTCCCCTCGAGCTTGCCGCGCGCTTGGCTTCCGGCCTCGCCCGAATACGCGGCGCTCGAGCCATCCAGCTGTGAAACCTCCACCGCCTCGCCGTGGTCGATCCCGAGCCGCGCCGCGTCCTGCGGGGAGAGCTCGACGTGCTGGCGGCAGATCGTGAACTTGAGCGCCGGCGAGATCTCCACCTCGGGCGAGGCCCAGATCGGTCGATAGGACCCCAGCCGCAGCCCGCCATTGGCCGGCGCGCCGGCGACCGGAGCGCTCGACGCGGAGCCGCCGGGGGGCGCCGGGGCGCTGGGCGCCGAGCCGGCGGGCATCTGCGCCGCCTGGGCCCGGTCAGGCCAGCGCACGCCGCGCCCGCCGATCTCCTGCAGGGTCAGTCCCGCATAGAACGGAACCGCCGCGACGAGCTGCTCCCAGGCCATCGGGCTGGTGAGGACACCCTGGTCATGCCCGACCCGGGCCGAGATCTCGGCCAGCACCGACCAGCCGGCGCGGACCTGGTTCGGATGGCCGATCGCGCCGCGTAGGCGCTGGAGGCGCCCGTCGGGGTGGACGACGGTCCCCTCCTTCTCGGCGTGCGACTCGGCTGGGAACACGACCGCGGCGTGCTCCCGGATGCCCTCGGTCAGGACGGACGCGTGCGCGACCACCAGCGCGGCGCGATGCAGCGCCGCCTCCCACAGCGCGCGGTCGGGAAGCTCGCGCACCGGGTCGGTCTGGAACAGGTACAGGGCCGTCAGCCTTCCGTCGGCCGCGGCCGCGGCGATCTGGGCCGCGCTGCGGCCTGCCGGCGCCGGCGCGTAGCCGGGGCCGACGCCCGGAAGCACGCCTGCCTCACGGAGGCCGCGTCCGTTGGCCCCGGACGGGACCTCGAGCAGGCCCGCCCCGGCGCGGCCGCTCAGGCCCAGGCGTTCGGCGATCCGCAGCAGCGTCGGCAGTGCGTCGGCGGCCACCCGCTCGCCCCACAGTATGACCACGTCCTCGCCGCCCTCGAGCAGCAGCTTGGCCAGCGCGCTGATGTCGCCGGAGCTCGGCGGACCGGCCAGCGCTGCCGCGAGCTCGGCCAGGAACGCCGCCTCGGTCCCGGGCGGGTAGCGCAGCGACAGCTTGGCGTTGGCGTCCAGCGCGCTCGGGCGGGCGCTGGCGATGGCCAGGTTCACGCCCCGCCGGCGCACGCCCTTGCGGATCCGCAGGTCGAGGATCGGCGCGTCGTCGAGCGGCTCGCAGCCGAGCACGAGCACCGTGTGGGCGAATTCGAGATCCGGGACGGCTGCCTGCAGCGACGGTGCCGCCAGCGCGCGGCCGAGCTCGAGCGGAACCGAGGCGCGGCCGCGCGAGTCGATGTCGGGCGACTCGAGGCCCTGGCGCATCAGGCTCTGCAGCAGGAACCCCTCCTCGTTCGTCGCCTGTCCGCCCACGAGCGCCCCGACGCGCCCGCGGTGGCGCGCGAGTCCGGCCGCCACCGAGAGCGCCCGCTCCCACGACACCTCACGCAGCTCGCCGCCGTCGCGCACCAGCGGCGCGGCGATGCGCTCGTCGACGTGGATCGACTGGTACGCGAAGCGGCCCTTGTCGCACAGCCAGCCGTCGTCGACCTCGTCGTTCTCGCGGGCCAGCACGCGCATGACCGTCTCGTCGCGCACGGTGAACTGCACATTGCACTGCGACGGGCAGAGGGTGCAGATGCCGCCCGCGCCCTCGATGTCCCATGGCCGCGCCCGGAACCGATAGGGCTTCGACGTCAGCGCGCCGACCGGGCACAGCTCGATGATGTTGCCGCTGAACGGGGCCACGTACGGATGGCCGTCGAATGTGGACACGTACGTGTGCGCGCCGCGCTCGGCGAAGATGAGCTGGTAGTCCTCGGCCACCTCCTGGGAGAAGCGCACGCAGCGGTAGCAGAGGATGCAGCGCTCGCGGTCGATCGCCACCAGCGGCGAGAGCGACAGCGGCTTGACGAAGTGCCGCTTCGGCTCGATGAACCGCGAGCGACCGCGCCCCCAGCCGAAGGTGATGTCCTGCAGCGGGCACTCACCGCCCTTGTCGCACACCGGGCAGTCGAGCGGGTGGTTGACGAGCAGGAACTCGACCACCGCGTTCTGCGCCGCGTGCACGCGGTCGGTCTGCGTGTGCACGACCATGCCGTCCTTGACCGGCGTCGAGCACGAGGTCTGGAGCTTGGGGATCCCCTCGATCTCGACCAGGCACATGCGACAGGCCCCGACGGGGTTGCCCAGCTTGGGCTCGTAACAGAAGAAGGGGATCTCGACGTCGCCGTGCTTGGCGGCGTCGACCAGCATCGCGCCCTCGATCGCCCGGACCTCGCGGCCGTCGATCGTGAACTGGATCTCTTTCTGCTCGGGCCGTGGCATCAATGCACCGGGAGGGGTCCGGCGTGCGCATCGGCCACGCCGACCGGAATCACGTTCTCAAGCGACCCGATTCCCGCCCTCTCCCTGGCTGCCTCGATGTGCTCCTCGAGCTCGGCGCGGAACTTCTTGATGATCGAGCCGACGGGCATCGCCATCGCATCGCCGAGCACGCACAGGCAGTTGCCGATGATCTCATCCTGGACGGAGGCCATGATGTCAAGGTCCATCGGCGTCGCCTCACCCGCTTCGATGCGCTGCAGCATCTTCACGGTCCAGTTGGTGCCCTCGCGGCAGGGGACGCACTTGCCGCACGACTCGTGGGCGTAGAACTTGGCCAGCTTGTAGGCGACGTCGAGCACGCGATGAGAGTCGTCGACCACGATGATCGCGCCGGAGCCGAGCATCGTCCCCGCCTTGGCCAGCGAGTCGAAGTCGTAGGGTACGTCGAGGTCGTCCTTGGTCAGGACCGGCGCGCTCGAGCCGCCGGGGAACCACAGCTTCACCTCGCGGCCGTCGGCCGGGCCGCCGGCCAGCCCGTAGATGATCTCCCGGCTGGGGATGCCGAGCGCGATCTCGTAGTTGCCGGGCCGCTGCACGTCGCCCGAGATCGACACCAGCTTGGTGCCGGTCGAGGTCTGGGTGCCGATCTCCGCGTACTGGGCTGCGCCCATCCGGATGATGTGCGGGACGGTGGAGAGCGTCTCCACGTTGTTGATCAGCGTCGGGCCCTGGTAGAGACCCTGGATGGCGGGGAACGGGGGCTTCAGCCGCGGGTTCCCGCGCTTGCCCTCCAGCGAGTCGAGCAGCCCCGTCTCCTCGCCGCAGATGTATGCGCCCGCGCCGCGGTGCAGCACCAGCGAGAGGCTGTGGTCCGAGCCGAGGATCTGCTCGCCCAGGTATCCGGCCTCGTAGGCCTCCGCGATCGCCGCCTCGAGGATGTCCGCCTGGTAGTCGTACTCGCCGCGGATGTAGATGAAGGAGCGGCCGATTCCGGCCGCATAGGAGGCGATCACGATCCCCTCGATCAGCATGTGCGGGCTCTTCTGCATCAGCTCCCGGTCCTTGAACGTGCCCGGCTCGGATTCGTCAGCGTTGCAGACCAGGTACTTGTCCATATCACCGCGGGGCAGGAAGGAGATCTTCTTGCCCATCTGGAACCCGGCTCCGCCGCGGCCCCTGATCTCCGAGGTGAGCAGCTCTCCGAGCACATCCTCGCGCGACATCGCCAGCGCCGTGCGCAGGGCCTGGTAGCCGCCGCGGCGCTGATACACCTCGAGCCGGTTGAGCCCGGGCTCGTCGATGCCCTCGAACAGGATGTGAATGCTCATGGCCCGACCGCCCCTGGGTCCACGGAGCGGCGGAAGCGCAGCTGCTTGGCTTCGAGGACCGGTCCGCCGGCCCGCAGGTCTTCGATGATCTGCGCGGCGTCCTCGGTCTCGAGCGGCCCGACGTACTCGCCGTTGACCGACGCCATCGGCGCGATGTCGCAGGCGCCCAGGCACTCGAACGAGCGTACCCCGACGTCAGGGTCCTCGGCGGCGGCGGCCACCATGGCCTCGTAGAACTCATCGGCGCCGAGCAGCGAGCAGGAGATGTTGGTGCACACGAAGACGTCGTTGCGCGGCTTGGGACGGGTCTCGAGCATGTCGTAGAAGGTCGCCACCGAGATCAGATAGGCCGGAGTCAATCGCATCACGCAGGCCACCTGCTCGATCGCCTCCGGGGAGCACCAACCGTGCAGCTCCTGCGCGAGATGGAGCGCCGGGATGGCAGCCGAGCGGCGCTCGGGGTACTTTGCCATCGCGGCCTCGATCCCGGCCCGGAGCGTCTCGGGCACGAGGGTCGTTGCGGAGTCCGGGATCACGGCTGGATCCTTGGTCAGATCCGCGGCCTGGTCCCAGCCCGGGACCCGCGAGCCGTGCCCGAAGCGGGGCACGTCGTAGCCGCTCATCGGTCGATGCCCCCGAGCACCGGATCCATCATCGCCAGGGTGGCAATCAGGTCGGCGATGTAGGAGTCCTTGACCATCGGCGCCGCGGCCTGCAGGTTCACGAAGCTGGGGTCGCGCATGTGCACGCGGGCGGGCTTGGCCGAGCCGTCGGAGCGCACGAAGCAGCCGAGCTCGCCGCGCGGCCCCTCGATCGGGTAATAGACCTCGCCGGGGGGAACCCGGAAGCCCTCGGTCACGAGCTTGAAGTGGTGGATCAACGCCTCCATCGAGGTCGCCAGCTCGTGTCGCGGGGGCAGCGCGACCTTGCGGTCGTCGGTGATGTGCGGGCCCTCGGGGAGACCGTCGAGCGCCTGCTCGATGATCTTCACCGACTCGTAGATCTCGGCGTGACGGACGCGGTAGCGATCGTAGTTGTCGCCCACCGTACCGACCGGGATCCGGAAGCTGAAGTGGTCATAGCTCGAATACGGCGCCGCCTTGCGCAGGTCCCACGGGTGCCCGGCGGCTCGCAGCAGCGGGCCCGTGACGCTCAGCTTCAGCAGCGTCTCCTGGTCCAGCGGGCAGGTGCCGCGAAGCCGCTGCAGGACGATCTCGTTCTTCTCCAGCAGGTCCGCGTACTGGTCGGCGCGCGTCGGCATGTCCTTGATGAACGCGCGCAGCTTGGGCTCGAACCCGCGCGGGATGTCCTCCATCACCCCGCCGACCTGGAAGTAGCGGGTGTGCATCCGCTGGCCCGAGGACATCTCGAACAGGTCGAGGATCTTCTCGCGCTCGCGGAAGCAGTACCAGAACATCGAGATCGCGCCCAGGTCGAGCGCGCTCGTGCCGAGCCACACGAGATGGGACATGATCCGGTTGAGCTCGAGGTGGATCACGCGCAGATACTGGGCGCGCGGCGGCACCTCGAGAGCGAGCAGCGTCTCGACGGCGCCGCAGAACGCCATCGAGTTGAAGTAGTAGCCGAGGTAATCCATCCGCTCGACGACCGGGATCACTTTCCAATAGGCCTTGTCCTCGGCCGTCTTCTCGATCCCGGTGTGGACATAGCCGATGATCGGCTGGACGTCGCGCACGATCTCGCCCTCGAGCGTGGTGATCAGGCGCAGCACACCGTGGGTGGCGGGGTGATGGGGCCCGATGTTGAGCGTCAGCAGCTCGTGCGTCTCGCCCACCGGCTCGGAGGAGATCGTGATCGACTCCTCGCGCTTGCGATAGTCCTCGGGGGAGGGGGAGCCTGTGGTCGATCCGCTGGTCATTGCCACTTCCCGTAGGACCGCTCTTCGTTGTAGGTGAACAGCACCGGCTCGCCGCCAATCGGGAAGTCGCGGCGCTGAGGATGGCCCTCGTAGTCCTCGGGCATCAGGATCCGGCGCATGTCCGGGTGGCCGTCGAACACGACGCCGAACATGTCGAACACCTCGCGCTCGGGGAAGTCGGCGCCGGGGAACATGTCGACGACCGAGGCGAGCCGCGGCGCGTCGGTGTGAACGCGGGCCTTGACCGTGATCCGGTCGACGCTGTCCATGTCGAGCAGCTCGTAGAGCACGCCCAGGCGCGGCTCCTCGGGGTAGTAATCGCACCCGTGCAGGCTGGCTAGGAACGAGTAGCCCTTGGACTGCAGGCGCTCGAGCACGCCGTGGACGCTGCTCGGATTGACGAGCAGGGTCGCCTGCCCGCGGTGGAAGACGGTGCCAAGGATCGACTCCGCATCGGCGTCGCGGAGCTCCTGTGCCGTCAGCTCGAGCCCGGTGGCGTCAGGCACCGGCGGTGTCTCCCGGCTGGAACACGTTGATCTGCACCCCGTCCGTGTCCCCGCTCGTGAGCACTTCCTCCGTGCCGACGGCGTCGTAGCGCTCGCGCCAGCCCTGCTTCTCGGTGCCCAGCACCTTCTCGCGCAGCCGGAGGATTCCGTGCGCGAGCGCCTCGGGCCGCGGAGGGCAGCCCGGCACATGGACGTCAACGGGCATGAACTTGTCCGACGGCACCAGCGCGTAGTTGTTGAACACGCCCATCGACGAGCAGCACGCGCCCATCGAGATCGCCCACTTCGGCTCCAGCATCTGGTCGTAGATGCGGCGGATGACCGGCGCCATCTTGATCGACACGCGGCCGGAGAGGATCAGCAGGTCGGCCTGGCGCGGCGAGGCGCGGAAGGCCTCGAAGCCGAACCGAGCGATGTCCATGCGGGCCCCGACGATCGACATCATCTCGATCGCGCAGCAGGCAAGTCCGAACGTCATCGGGTAGAACGAGTTCCCGCGCGCCCAGGCGACCGCCTTGTCGAGCGTCGTCGTCATCACGCGCTCCTCCACGTAGCGGTCGAGCGCCTCGCCCTCGAGGTCGCCGCGAAGCATGTCGCGGGACAGGAGCTGGCGGGCGCGGAAGTCACCGGCGCCGGGCAGCGGCTCGCGTGTCACTTCCATTCCAGCGCACCTCGGCGCCACACATACAGGAACGCGATCGCGAGCAACACGATGAACACGATCGTCTCGGTCATCGCGAATGTGCCGAAGGCGCGCAGCTGCACGGCGATCGGGTAGAGGAAGATGACCTCGATGTCGAACAGGATGAACAGCATCGCGATCAGGTAGAAGCTGATCCCGAAGCGGAACCCGCGCTGGATCTCCGATGGCAGCCCGCACTCGTAGGGGGACGTCTTGGAGCGATTCGGGCGGCCGCGCACCCCGACCAGCAGGTTGAGGACCGCGAACAGAAGTCCGACCAGCCCTCCGAGTACGAGGAATACGATCGCGGGCAGGTAGGTTCGAAGCACAGCCGTGCGGTTATATCACCGTGGCAAAGGAGCTTGTAACAAGGTGTTACTTAGTGCGGAATGCGGCTATCTCCCAAATCGTCCCGGCGGTAGGCCGTGAAGGACGTCCATATCGCCTTCGGCGTGCTCACGATCACGCTCAACACCGCTGCCTGCCTGTTCGGCGCCTGGTGCTGGTGGCGGTCCTCGGCCCACCTCTGGTTCTGGCGCCTGCTCAGGGTCGCGCAGGCCAGCCTCGTGGTCCAGGCAGCGCTCGGCGCTGTGCTCGTGCTGCTCGGGAACAAGCCCCCCAGCCTCCACGTGGTGTACGGACTGCTCCCGCTCGCGGTCTCGTTCATCGGCGAGCAGCTGCGGATCTCCTCGGCCGAGACGATCCTCGACGCTCGCGGCTTCGAATCGGCGGCCGAGGTGGGTGAGCTGCCGGAGGACGAGCAGCGCGGGGTCGTGGCCGCGATCGTTCAGCGCGAGACCGGCGTGATGACGCTCGCGGCGCTGGTCATCGTGGTCCTGCTGGCGCGGGCGGCCGGCACGTCGTAGCGACGCTAACCCGGCAGCGCCCGATACTGCCCCCGGTACCAGAGCAGCGGTTCGCCTCCGCCCAGTCCCAGCGCTACGACCTTGCCGATCCCGATCGTGTGGTCGCCGCCGGGAATCAGCTCGCGGAGCTCGCAGGCCGCCCAGGCGATCGAGCCCTCGATGATCGGAACGTCCTGCTCGATGCGGTGCGCGACGCCCTCGAGCTTCTCGGACTCCGGCAGCTTGGAGGCGAAGACTCCGGCCAGGCGCTCCTGCGCGGCGCTCAGCACGTTGATCCCGAATCGACCCGCGTCACGCACGATCGGGAGCGTCCGGGCGCGGTTCTCGAAGCACACCAGAGCGAGCAGCGGGTCGAGCGACAGTGAGCAGATCGCGTTCGCCGTCATCCCGCCGGCGCCCGACGGCCCGGCGCTCGTGATCACGGCCACGCCGGTGGCGAAATGGCCGAACACGTCACGGAACAGCTCCGGATCGGGGTGGGCGCCCATCGACCCCGTTATACCGGCGCACCGCCCTGGGCCTCGGACCGCCGCCGGCGCGACCAATGATCAGGAGACCCCGGCGCCGGCCTCCTTGGTTGCCGCCGTGGGAAGGACGATCGCGTCACTGAAGGTGCGGGCGAACGTCGCTCATGGCCGGCGCCGGGATGGACCAGTCAGTTCGCCGCCCAGGCGCCGGATCCTGCCTCGCCTTCACCTGACCACGAGCGTTCCGGACTGACCCAGCGCCTCGTCGTCGAGGATCGTCGAGGCCATCTCGTAGGTGCCGGGGGAGAGCACGACCACGACCTGCTCCGACGTCCCGGGCCACAGCGGCTTGGTCGAGATCTCGGCCTGACCGTCCAGCGTGAGCACCAGGTTGTGGGTGCGCCGCCCGTAGTTGTGGACGATGATGTTCAGCAATCCCGCCGGTGCGTGGACGTTCTGGGGGTTGATCCGGTACTCGCTGAGGGACACGCGCAGAGCACGGTGTGGGCCCACCGCCGCGGTGTGGCCGCAGGCGGCCACGCACGCGAGCATGGCCGCCGCAGCGGCGAGCCGGAGCGTGGAGAGACGCGTGTCAGACATCGAGCATCGATTCTTCCGTATGATCTCCGCCCGCATGAACCGGCCGATCAGGGTTCTCCTCCTATCGGGTGCCACGATCGCAGTCGCGGCGCTCGCTGCCGCCTGTGGAACCGAGAAGATCAGCGTCCCGTCCTCGGATCCGACGCACTCGGGTGCGGTGCTCTTCTCCCAGCGATGCGCAGGCTGCCACACGCTCTCCTATGCCGGCACACACGGGTCCGCGTCCAACGCCCGCACGCGTGAGATCACGAACGGGCCGAGTTTCGACCAGCGTTGCGAGCGCCCGATCGACCGTGTGCTGTACGCGATCCAGAACGGCGGCTTCTCCGGCGCGATCATGCCCCAGAACATCGTCGTGGGCCAGGATGCGATCGCGGTGGCGCAGTTCGTCGCCAAGTACGCCGGGCGCCAGGCGCCGAAGCAGCCTGGCGTCACCCCCTGCATCGCACAGCCGATCGGCACGTTGCCGGCCGCCGTAGCGCTCGCCCACGCCACGGCGAGCACCGCCGCGTCCACCGGTTCCCCGCCCACCCCGGCCGTCACGGCCGCGGCCATCGGCGCGGCGGCCCACCGCAAGTCCGCGAAGCCCAAGCATCGCTAGTGTCGGGAGTCGGAAGTCCGTCGGCATTCGAGTGCTCGAGCTTGCGGCCGGCTCGGCATCCTGCCTCGCCTGTTTCGGCCGCGCTCGGTGACCCCTCTCTGTGCCACCGGACTTCCAACTCTCAACACCAGCGAGGGCGCCTGTTCTCGATATCAAGCTGATCCGTCGCGACCCGGCTGCCGTGCGCGCCGCGCTGGCGCGCAGGGGGTCCGACGTGGCGGATCAGGTCGACCGGGTGCTGGCTCTGGACGAGAGCTGGCGCGCACTCACCGCCGAGCTCGAGGAGCTGCGGGCCGAGCAGAACCGCGCTAGCCGGGGGCGCAAGGGGGCTCCCACCCCGGAGGAGCGCGAGCAACTCGCCGCCCTGGCGGCGAGGGGACGCGAGCTGAGCGACCAGGAGGCCTCGGTGCGCGCCCAGCTCGACGCCGAGCTCGCCTCGCTGCCCAACCTCCCGGCCGCGGACGCTCCTGATGAGGACACAGTGCTGCGTGAGGTCGGCGAGTCGGGGAGGACCGGCCGCGATCACCTCGAGCTCGCGGGCCCGCGGATCGACATCGAGCGCGCTGCCCGCATGTCCGGATCGCGATTCGCATTCCTGCGCGGTGACCTCGTGATGCTGGAGCTCGCCCTCGTCCGTTACGCGCTCGAGAAGCTGCGCGGCGAGGGGTTCGAGCCCGTGATCCCGCCGGTGCTCGTCCGTGAGCATGCCCTGTACGGCACCGGCTTCCTTCCCGATACCGAGCAGCAGATCTACTACCTACCCGATGACGATCTGTACCTGGTGGGCACCTCCGAGGTCGCGCTCGCCTCCCTGCATCGCGAGGAGATCCTCGCCGGGAACGAGTTGCCGCGCCGCTACGCCGGCTTCTCGAGCTGCTTCCGTCGCGAGGCCGGGGCGGCGGGCAAGGACACCCGCGGCATCTTCCGCGTGCATCAGTTCGACAAGGTCGAGATGTTCAGCTTCGTCGCCCCTGAGGACGCTGCCGGCGAGCACGAGCGGCTGCTGGCGATCGAGGAGTCGATCCTGCAAGAGCTCGAGATCCCGTACCGCGTGGTCGGGATTGCGGTCGGCGACCTGGGGGCCTCGGCGGCCATGAAGTACGACCTCGAGGCGTGGCTGCCGGGACAGGCTCGCTTCCGCGAGCTGACCTCGTGTTCGAACACCACCGATTACCAGTCCCGGCGCCTGGACATCCGCTATCGCGGCGCGGACGGCAAGCCGGCCCACCTGTACACGCTGAATGGGACCGCGGTCGCGGTGGGCCGGACGATCATCGCCCTGCTCGAGAACGGACAGCGCGACGACGGCAGCGTGCGGCTGCCCGAGGCGCTGGTCCGCGCCGGCGCGCCGCCACAGCTGGCCGCCACCGGCTGAGGGTCGCCCCGCGCGGGGCGACCCGATGCCTGGCCGCTCACCAGACCCGTGACGCGGCGTCTACCAGCGTCCGTACCAGCGACGACGACCGCCGACGCCGGCATCGACACCCCCGACAAAGAAGCCGATCACCCACAGGACGAGTGCGGCGATCAGCACGAACCACAGGAAGTGGGCGGCGAATCCCAGACCGCCGAACAGCGCCACGATCAACAGCAGGATGATGATTGCAACCATTTGGCCTCCTTGGCAGCGCGATCGACGATCGATTCGCGTCGCCAGATGCCTACCCCGTGCAGGAGCGTCCTAGTCGAGCCTGGACGGATGTTTCAGCGCTTGTCGCGCTGCGGGCCCCGGGCGTCGGGCACAGCCCGCAGGGCGTTCGCCGGCTCGAGCACGATCAGAGCGGCGCGGGGCGGCCCGCACGGCGCAACCTTCGCGCGCATCCGGACGCCGAACACGTTCCAGGGCCGTACCAGCACGTGGAAGCTGACCTCGTCGTCCGCGGCCGCGGCGGCAATCGCGCTGGCCAGCTGGCCGCTGCCCTTGGCTTCGGCATCCGCCGGGGCGAGCAGCTCGGCGAAGGACCGATTGATGGCGAGTTCCTCGGGCACCGCGAGCAGGTTCTCGGCGCCGCGCGAGAGCACCTGAACGAGCAGCGAGGAGTCGATCACCATGTACGCGTCGCACCGGCCGGGCACGACGTCCACGCGTGCCGCGAGCAGGACGCCGAAACCGCACCCGGGGCACACCCGGGCCGTGGGCGCCGTCGGCTCGGGTGCCGGCGCCGCGCAGTGTCCGCAGAACCACGCCCGGTCTTGGGGCCGGTCGAGCGGCTCTGCGACGAGGCGCAGCTGGGGCCGAGCTTGCGGTTCGTTTCTCATGGCAGCCTTGGAAAGATAGATGTAAAAGCTACTTGGATGGTGGACAAGTGCCGCGCTCGCCAGCTTTGTATACATAGAGGCGCATCAGCGGACCGCGCGTACGCCGTCCTGTGGAACCGCTCGTCATCCTCCGCCCGCGACGAGCCGGCCGGCTCGCACCCGGTCGTGGACGAACGAGAGCTTGTCGATCACGGCGGGCGCCAGCGCAAAGGGGTACAGGTCGTCGCGACCCAGGCTGCGGTTGACCGCGTTGAGCGCGTAGGTGAGCGGGAGCCAGTCGCCGATCACGGCCCGAAACGATCCCTCGCCCGTGTCCTCGGCCGGCGCCGCCATCAACGAGGCGTCGCCCGTCTCCCGCGGGCCGGTCACGAACAGCCCGAAGGCCGCCGCCGTCTGCAGGGTGTCGCGAATGTGGAGGTAGTGCGCGAACGTCTCGGCCCAGTCCTCCCAGGGATGCATGGTCGCGTAGGCGCTCACGTGCCGGTCGCTCCAGTCGGCCGTCGGCCCCCGCTCGTAGTGACGCTGCAGCGCCTGGTCATAATCGGCGCGTTCGTCGCCGAACAGCCGGCGCCAGCGCTCGAGCTCTCCCGTTCGCTCGATCAGGATCGGCCAGTAGTAGTGCCCGACCTCATGCCGGAAGTGGCCCAGCATCGTGCGGTAGGGCTCACCCAGCTCCGCCCGGCGCTGCTCGCGCCGTGCGTCGTCGGACTCGGCCAGATCGATCGTGATCAGGCCGTCGGCGTGGCCGGTCACGACCGGGGCCGTCCGGCTCGGCAGCAGGTCGAACTGCAGCCCGCCGGACTCCACCGGGAGCCCCAGATCCATGAGCCCGAACAGAAGGCGCCGTTTGGCCGCCTCGGCCTTGGCAAAGGCGGCCAGTCCGTCGGGGTCCTCGTCGGCGGGGCGGCTCCGGGTCAGGCGGCAACTGCGGCACAGAGGCCCCGTCTCGCCCGGCTCGAGCATCCAGTTGCAGCCCGCCACGACCGCGTTGGCGCAGCGGCGCACCTGAGCCGGGCCGTGGTGGTCGAGCGCGAGGATGTCGAGCTGCGATGGGACGAACCCGAGCTCGGTCGAGCAGCGCAGGCAGAGGCTGTTCTCGAAGAAGACCAGCTGGCCGCAGTTGTTGCAGGTGAACGCGCGCATCCGGGATTGATACCTCGATCGGTCTGCGGCTAACCGGGGACGGCGACGACGTCGACCCTCACCTGCAGGCTCTCCGTCCTGCCCTCGGTGTAGATCACTCCGCTCAGCGGTGCCACGTCCCCGTAGTCGCGGCCGTAGGCCGTCACGACGTACCGGCCACCGGCCAGTTGATCGTTGGTCGGATCGACGTCCACCCATCCCGCCTCGCCGGCCAGGATCGAGAACCACGCGTGCGAGCCGTCCGCCCCGATCAGCTTCGGCCGGCCCGGCGGCGGATCGGTCTCCAGGTACCCGCTGACATACCTGGCCGGCAGCCCGATCGAACGCAGGCAGGCGATCCCGAAGTGGGCGAAGTCCTGGCATACGCCCCGGCGATTGGCGAACACCTCCTCCAGTGGCGTGGTGACGGAGGTCGAGCCGGGCCGGTAGTCGAAGTCGTGGTGGATCCGGGAGCAGAGGTCGGTGACCGCCTCGAGCAGGCTCCGCCGCGGCGTGAAGGATCGGAGCGCGTAGCCCGCGTAGGCGGGCGAGCCGGCGACGAGGGCCGAGTCGAGCGCGAACTGCACCGCGTCGAGCCGCGCGGGCAGGGCCGGGTCGCGCACGGCATCACGCGCGTCCTCCCACGGACGCCCTCCGAACAGGGTCACCGGGGCGGCGCGATCTCCGGTCTCGACCAAGCTGGTTGCGGTCACGCTCAGCCTGCGGTGCGGCTCGTGGATGGCGAGGTAGCCGACGCGGTTGCCGAAGTAGTCGGCGCGCTCCCGGTAGTCCCCCGGCGCCGGCTCCACGGCGACCTCGGCGGTCAGGCAGTGCTGTCCGTCGCCGTCGCGGGGCAGCAGATGCAGCTGCGCGTAGCTGTCGGAGACATCGGACTCGTACCGGTACTCGGTGCGGTGGGTGACGCGGTAGGTCGTGCTCATCGCGTCTCGCGCCTCACCGCGCGATGCCTCCGTGCGAGGACCCGGAGCCGGCTGCTCCGACCAGCGACCACTGCGGCAAGAGGTGAGCGAAATGAGTCCTGTCGACGGCGTCCGCCGTCCGGCTCAGCTGCTCGTGCAGCTCGTCGAAGAAGGCCTCGAGCCCCGGCCGAGCGCCGCGGGCGTCGTGGGACACGAGTGCGCCCGTGTCGGCCAGGCGCAGGGCCGTGGTGGCACGCAGCAGCAGCTGCTGCTCCTCGCGCATCCGGCGCTCGGAATGGGCCGGGATCGAGTCGAGGTCAGCGCTGAGCCGGGCGAGCCCGTAGGCCAGCGACCGCGGGTTGCCCTCATCGAGCAGCAGCAGATCGAGCATCGTCTCGAGCTGCGCATGCGAGCGGTAGCGGCGACGGTAGGTGATTATGCTCTCGGTCGCCTTGAGCACCGATTCGAACAGCAGGCTGTCGGTGGCCGTGCCGCCTGCCTCGGTCACCGTTGCGCGCAGCAGCGCGAGCAGTTGTAGAGCGCGTTCGATCCGGCGACCGGCGTCCATGAACCGCCAGCCGAGGTCACGGACCATGCTCTCGCTGCCGAGGCCGCCCAGCGCGAGCAGGCTCTGCATCACGCGCTGCAGGCGCTCCTGGACCACCGCCTGGGGGTCGTGCACGGGTCCGCGGAGCTCCAGGATCTCGCGGTCCAGGGAACCGACGACGAGCCATGTGTCGCTCGAGAGCTGGTCGCGCACAGCGTAGGCGCACCCGAGCAGCGCCCGCACGCAATGGGCCAGCCCGCCGGAGCGCTGGTCGTCGACGACGAGATCGAGCAGCTCGCGACCGGGTGAGCTCAGGCGCTCCTCGGCGTCCTGGCCGACGAAGCCCGGATACGCGGCGGTGGTGCGGGTCAGCGCCACCAGCAGCGCTCTCAGCGCCTCGATCCCGGGGGCGTTGTCGCTGCCCTGGAAATCGCTGCGCCGCTCGTAGACCACCCGCACCAGGCGCGTGATCGCCTCCGCACGCTCGGCGTAGCGGCCGAGCCACCACATGTTCTCGGCGGCCCGCGACGGGATCGACGTCATCGGGTCGATGCCCTCCACTGCCGGCCCCGACTCGAGCCAGAATCCGGTCAGGCGCTCAGGCTCGGAGGCGAGCACCCAGGTGTCCTTGCTGATCGCGCCGGACTGGCTCGAGATGCGCTTGTTGCCGCCGTCCGCCACCCTCGTGAGACCTCCGGGCATCACAGCGTAGGAGTCGCCCCGGGGCACGGCGAACGCGCGCAGCACGCTCCGGCGGGGCTCCAGCCCCGCGTCGGTGAGCGTCGGCGCGCAGGCGAGCGAGATCGGCGCCTGGCCGACCCAGGCCGAAGGGCTCGACTCGATGCGCCGCCGCAGATCGTCGAGCTCCCTCTGGCTCAGCTCGGCGCCGAATACCGCCGTGGCAGCGGCCTCACGTGACACCGGGCGCAGCACCAGGCCGGCGAGATTGGCCAGCACCTGCCGCCGCGCCTGCACCTCGCCACACCACCAGGTTGGGACGCTGGGCAGCCGCAGCGGCCCCCCGAGCAGGTGCTTGCACAACCGCGGCAGGAACGCCATCAGCGCCGGGTTCTCGAGCACGCTGGCCCCCAGCGTGTTCACGACCGAGACCGAGCCCCGGCGAGTCGCCTCGACGAGTCCCGGAACGCCGAGCTGGGAGTAGGGCCTCAGCTCGAGCGGGTCGCAGAACGACGCGTCGACGCGCCGGAGGACGACATGGACCGGCTCGAGCCGGCCGAGGGACCGCATCCACACCGCCCCTCCGCGCACGGTCAGATCCGCGCCCTCAACCAGCGGGTAGCCCAGCGTGGAGGCCAGGAACGCGTGCTCGAAGGCGGTCTCGTTCCATGGCCCGGGAGTGAGGACGACGACCCGCGGGTCCTCGATCCCGGCCGGCGCCACTCTCTGCAGGGCCACGCGCAGCGAGCGGAAGAACGGGGCCAGCCGGTGCACCTGGGCATCGCGATACAGGGTCGGGAACACACGGCTGATCACCGCCCTGGCCTCCAGCGCGTAGCCGAACCCCGACGGCGCCTGGGCGCGATCGGAGAGCACGACCGGCTGCCCGTCCGGGTCGCGGCCGATGTCGGCCGCGTAGCTGAACAGCTGCTGTGGGCCCGGCAGCCGGATCTGATCGCACTGGCGCAGAAGCCCCGGATGGCCGAGCACGATCTCCGGCGGCAGCAGCCCTCGGCGCAGCAGCTCGCGCTCCCCGTAGAGATCCTCCAGCACCAGGTTGAGCAGTTCCGCGCGCTCGATCAAACCGGTCTCGAGGGCCTCCCAATCGCGGCTGGAGACGACCGTCGGCACGGGATCGAGCAGCCAGCGCCGGCCGGGCCGCGAAGAGCCCTCATAGGCGTTGTAGACGACGCCGTCCTGATCGATCAGCCGCGCCGCCTCCTGACGGCGGCGGATCAGCTCCTCGAGCCCCAGCTCGGTCAGGGCACCGCTCAGGTGGGCCCAATGCTCTCGAGGCCGGCCAGCCTCGTCGAGCATCTCGTCGTAGGAGCCCTCCAGTGGCCGGTACGACGGCGTCGGGACGGTCGTGGTCATCGGTCCGTCACGTCGTGAAGTATGGCGTCACGCCGAGACGGCGCGAGCGCCGGGCGGCCGAACACGTGTGCATTTGTTGTGATCGTGCCGCTAGCATCCGCGCTTTGTTTCATGAATCCCGCCGCGCCATGTCAACGGCTGGATCAGGGAAAGCCAGGAAAGCTGCATCAGGGAGGGCCAGGGAACTTGGACGAGACTCGAGTCGCCGGGCGGGTGCCGATTCGCGCCCGTGCTGGTCAGATCATCGGCAGCACGTATCCGGGACCTAAACATGTGGGCGCCTCGCGCCGATAGACATCCCGTGGGGTCCTCATTCCGCTCAAGCCGCAGGCAGGCGTCACCGTTTGGACCCAGCCTGCCCAGGCTCGCCAACGACGGCGAGGTGCTGGGCGCGGGGCCGCCGCCCCGTTTCCCGCATTCTCTGCTGCTCGCCGACGTGAAGCTGGGCGAGGCCGTCGAGGCCGGTGACGCCGTGCGGATCGAAGCCGCCCGGCAGCGTCTGGCCGACGGCGTCCGGGCACTGATCGCCAGCGACCTCGAGCGCATCGACGGGCTTGCCGACACGCCCGAGCATGCGGACGAGCGCGGCTTCCTGCGCGATCGCCTGCAGGTGCTCGAGCTCAGGCTCTCGGGCCTCGAGGGTCTCGAGCGCCTCGAGGCTCCCGCCCGCCCGCCTGCGCGCCCGCCCGCCGTGGCCCGGATCCCGGTCACCGGCTCGCGGCCCGCGGCCTCCGGTGAGACCGCGATTCCCACCCCTGGACCCGACGGGCCCAGCGCAGCAATCGCCTAGCCGGGAGCCGCTTCGAGGATCGCGCGGGCCGAGCGCCGCACGTCCGCCTCGGTGGTGGACCAGTTCGAAAACGACACGCGCAGCGCATCGCGGCCCCTCCACACCGTGCCTCCGAGCCAGCACGTTCCCTCGGCCTGCACGCGCGCGACGTGCCCGGGATCCGCGGCGACGAGCACCTGATTCAGCACGAGGTCGCCCAGCAGCTCCAGACCGCCCTCGCTCAGCAGCGCGCTCATCATCGCGGCGTGGTCGCAGCAGCGCTCGACCAGATCCGCAACCCCGCGCCGGCCCAGCGACCTGATCGCGGCGTACGCGGGGATAGCCCGAGCGCGCCGGGAGGCCTCGGGGACGAACTGCGCCGGCTCGCGCGTCCCACTGCCCTGCAGGTACGCGGCGCTCAGCGTCATCGCTCGCCGGTGGGCCTCGGGGTCACCGACGACCGCCAGCGCGCAGTCGTAGGGCACGTTGAGCCACTTGTGGGCATCGAGCGCCCACGAGTTGGCCCGCTCGCGACCGGCCACGAGGTGGGCGAATCGGGGCGAGGCTGCGGCCCACAGGCCGAAGGCGCCATCGAGGTGGAGCCAGCCCCCGCGCTCGGCCACGATCTCGGCGATCGGCTCCAGCGGGTCACACGCACCCGTGTTGACGTTGCCCGCCTGCGCGCACACGAGCAACGGGCGCCCGCCGGGGGGGAGCGCCTCGCGTAGGGCACCCGGATCCATCGCTCCGTTGGCGTCGACCGGGACGCGGGTGACTCGCGCCTCACCCAGGCCGAGGAGGCGCAGCGCGACCAGCACCGTCACGTGGACCTCGTCGCCCACCAGCACGTCGATCTCGGGCGCGCCGAACAGCCCGCGATCCTCGACATCCCATCCCAACGCGCCCAGCAGCGCGCCGCGCGCCGCGGCCAGGCAGGTGAAGTTCGCCATCTGGGCACCGGTGGTGAAGCCCGAGCTGGCGAGCGCGGGCAGGCCGAGCAGTTCGAGCATCCAGGCCGCGGTCACCTCCTCGGCGATCGCCACGGCGGGAGATGAGCTGTACATCCCCGACATCTGGTCCCAGGCGGAGACCAGCCAGTCTGCTCCGGTCGCCACCGGGAGCGAGCCTCCGACCACGAACCCGAAATACCGCGGGCCGGCCGATGCGACCAGGCCCGGGTCGGCGTCGGCCGCCAGGTCTTCGAGGACCTCGATCGGGTCGAGACCCTCATCGGTCAGCGGCCGGCGCAGTCCCGGTGCGTCGGCGCCGCCGACCGGCCGCCGGGCGAGTCCCGAGATGTACTCGCGGGCGAGCTGCTGGGCGCGATCGACCACGTCGTCGGTTTCCATTGACGTGACAATAGATCCCGGCGCAAGCCGACCGCGGGCCCCGGGCGCGTTATCGTGGACCCGATGCCCCATCACCTGTCCCTGATCGAGTTCCCGGCTGACGATCCCGAGCGGGCACGCAGCTTCTGGTCGGGACTGCTCGGCGTGGGCCTCGACGACCGCGGGCCGGCCGAGGGTCGCGGGTGGCAGACCCACGGCGCGGGGCCGGCGCTGGGGATCCATGAGCGCGGGCGCGGGCCGGGTGACACGGTCTCGCTTCCCTATTTCGCGGTCGCCGACCTCGGCGCCGCCCTCGAGCAGGTCACGGCATTGGGCGGATCGGTGATCCACCCTGGCGAGTCCTTCGCGATCTGCCGGGACTCCGAGGGCAGCCCGTTCGGATTGGCCCGCGGCCCGCAGGATCCCTGAGCGCCGTCTGGACGGGACTCAGTCCGCCGCCGGCGCCGCCACCCTGCTGCGCACGCTGTAGTCCTCGAGCCGGAAGCGGCGGGTCCGCTCCCGGAAGCGGAACGTGAACGACGGCCACAGCGTGGAGTTCCGCCCGTTGGCATCGACGTACCAGCTCGCGCAGCCGCCGCGGTTCCAGACGGTGTGGCGCATCGCCGACTGGACCTCGTCGTTGTAGGAGGCCTGGACCTCCGGCCGGACGTCCACGGTGGCCAGCCCGGCCTCGTCCATGGTGCGCAGGGCGTCGAGCACGTACTCGAGGTGGGCCTCGATCATGATCGTCATCGACGTGTGGCCGAGCCCGGTGTTGGGGCCGATCATGATGAACAGGTTCGGGAAGCCGGCCACGGTGGTGCCCAGATAGGCCTCCATCGAGCCGTTCCAGGTCTCTTCGAGCGTGCGGCCGTCCGCGCCCCGGACCAGCTTCGCGTACGGCGCGTCGGTGACGTGGAAGCCGGTGCCGAAGATGATCGTGTCCACCTCGTGCTCGATTCCGTCCGCGGTGACGATCGAATGGTCACGGACCTCGTCGATCGACTCCGTGATCACGTTGGCGTTCTCGCGCGTGAGCGCGGGGTGGTAGTCGTTCGAGATCAGGACGCGCTTGCAGCCGATCGTGTAGCTGGGCGTCAGCTTGGCTCGGAGCTCGGGATCGGCGACCTGACGCCGCAGGTGCAGCTTGGCGGCCAGTTCGGCGACCTTCATCAGGCGCGGGTGCCGGGTCATCCCCAGCGCTCGCAACTCCAGCCACCAGTAGATGCCGGAGCGCACCGCGCGCTGGGCGAGCGGAAGGTGGCGGTAGAGCAGGCGCTCGGCGGCCGTGATCGGCCGGTCGCTGCGAGGCACGATCCACGGCGCGGTGCGCTGGTAGAGCTGCAGTTCGCCGACCAGCGGCTGGATCTGCGGGACCAGCTGGATCGCCGAGGCGCCCGTTCCGATCACCGCCACGCGCTCGCCCGCGAGGTCGTGCTGGTGATCCCAGCGGGCCGAATGGAACACCGTGCCCTGGAAGCGATCGAGACCGGGCAGCGGTGGGATCGACGGCTCGGTGAGCGGCCCCATCCCCGCGACGAGCACCTCGGCCACGACCCGGCCGCGGCTCGTGCTCACGTGCCAGCGCCGCTCGTCCTCGACCCACCGCGCATCGGTCACCTCGTGGCCATAGAGCACGTGGCTGCTCACCCTGTGGCGCTCGGCGCACTCGCGCAGGTAGGTCTCGATCTCGGCCTGACGGGAGAACGTTCGCGTCCAGTTCGGGTTAGGTGCGAACGAGAACGAGTACAGGTGCGACGGGACATCGCAGGCCGCGCCCGGATACGTGTTGTCGCGCCAGGTACCGCCGACGTCGTCGGCCCGCTCGAGCACCACGTAGTCCTCGATGCCCGCCTGCTGGAGGCGAATGGCCATGCCGAGGCCGGAGAAGCCGGTGCCCACGATCGCCACACGGACGCGCCAGACACCGCCGTCGCCGTCGCCGTCGCTCACGCCGGGGACGGCGTGGTCATCGATCGCGCGTTCTCCGGGCGGAACTCGGACGGTGGTCGTGCTCATGCTCTTCTCCCCTCGGCGGTGTTGACTGACTAAAGGTAACCTACCAAGGGTAAGCTGTCCATGTGTGCGTTCCATCACACCCCGCGTCGCCTCCTAGACTCCGCGTATGAGCGCGTCTGACTCAGGACTCGAGACGAGCCGCCTCGGCGGGACCGGAGGGCTCGACGAGGTCGGGAGATACCGCCACGGGCGCGTCCCGCGGCCGGTGCGCGAGCGCCAGATCCTGGGCCTGGCCGAGGAGCTGTTCTCCGAGCGCGGATATACAGGCGCCTCGATGGATGAGCTGGCCCGCCGCGCCGGCGTCTCCAAGCCCCTGATCTACGAGCTGTTCGAGAGCAAGGAGGGCCTCCACCGCCGGCTGATCGAGCGCGCCGCCGACGAGTTGGCGGCGTGCGTCGCGGCGGCTACTGCCTCCGAGCACGACCCGATGGCCACCTTCCGCGCCGGCGCGGTGGCCTTCTTCCACTTCATCGACGGCCACCGGGCGGCGTGGGCGATGCTGTATGCCGACGAGGGGGGCGCGCCGCACACAACGCACCTGAACGACATCAGGGCGCGCCAGAACGCGATGGTGATCGCGCTCCTGCGCGACCGCGCCGAGCGGCAGGGCCGGCAGCTCGACGCGAGGCGGCTCGAGGCGGCCGTGCACGCGGTCAACGGCGCCTTCGAATGGCTCGCTCACTGGTGGCGAGTCAACCCGGGCGTGCCGGCCGAGACGCTCGCCGACTGGCTGATGGAGCTGGTCTACCCGGGACTGGCGCGCCTGCTCGGCGACGAGGGGAGCGGGCTTGGTGAGACTTCCTTCGAGCTCTGACGTTGCTGAACGGCTGGGCAGCTCCAGCGGCTCTTGTTGAAGAAGGCGACGAGAGTCTGATCCCGCCGTGGAGGCGCTGGTAGCGTCCGCGCGGTGCTCGAAGGGGAGCTGCGCAGACGTTTTTGTCACGGCGATCCCGACGCCGTGCGCTCGATCTATCGCTCTTACGGGGGGCTCGTGTACGCGGTCGCGTACAAGGTTCTGGGCGAGCGGGGGCTGGCGGAGGAAGCGACCCAGCAGGCGTTCCTGAAAGCGTGGCGCGCTGCGCAGAGCTTTGACGATCGGCGGGAGCTCGGGCCCTGGCTGGCCGCGATCGCCCGCCGGGTCGCGATTGACCTCTATCGCCGCGAGGCGCTTCGCGCCGCAGACCCGCTGGACTCGGTCCCGTCGAGCGAGCCGTCGCTGATCTCCAGCCCGGAATCGGCGGAGGCGATCTCCGACGTCTGGGAGGTTCGCCGGGCGGTGGCGCGGCTGCCGGCTGACGAGCAGGAGGTCATCCGGCTGAAGCACTTCGACGGGATGACGCACGTGGACATCGCGGAGCGGCTCGGAGTGGCGGTGGGGACGGTGAAATCGAGGTCGTTCAGGGCCCACAAGCGCCTGGCGGCGCTGCTCGGGCACTTACGGGAATGAACCGAGACGCAGTGGTCTACCGTATGGAACGGAAAGAGGCGTATCAGTGAGCACCAGCGATAGCGACCGGATTGCGTATCTGTCGGGTGAGGCTGTCGGATCGCTCACTCCGCATGAGCGCGCCGAGCTCGATGAGCTGCGCATGCTGCTGGAGACGCCGGCCACCTGGGAGGAGCCCGACACCGCGCTCGAAGATAGCGTGGTCAACGCGATCGTTGAGGAAGCGCGAAACCAGCCAGGCGGCGCTGCCGCACCGGCGGTCTCAGACGAGGCGAGGACTCGACCCGCGCGCCGCAGGGCACCTTCGCTTCGCTCCCGCTTCGGTCGCCCCGCGTTCGCGCTCGGCGCGTTCGCGGCAGCGACCGTCGCAGCGGTCATCGTTGCGCTCGCCGTTGGCAACAAGTCAGCCACGCCGCTGCGATTCGCCATGGTCGTCTCGGGCACGCCGCTTGCGCCTGCCGCGCACGGCTCGGCGACGCTGACGAAGACGACCTCCGGCTGGCGGATCGAGCTCGCGGCGACGGGCCTGCCGCACCGTGCGAACGGCCGCTACTACCAGGCGTGGCTGAAGAACGCCGCCGGGATTCTGGTACCGGTCGGTACGTTCAACGACGCCGAGCACGTGACCCTGTGGTCTGGGGTCCCGGTAACGCAGTTCCGCACCCTCACCGTCACCCAGCAGCAGGCCAACGGCGATCCGGCCTCCTCCGGCAGACGCGTGCTGGTCGGGACGATTCGCGCCGCGCACTGAGAGCCCTTGGGCGCTGAGCTTGTTCCCGGCCGCTCGGTGCGCCATGCGCCGCGCGTGGTCGCCACAAACCGGCGCGAACCGTCTGAGGCGGTGCCCGTAATCCGTTCGAGAACGAAACTCGAGCGAAGGAGATCTGATGGGAATGCAAATGCACAAATCTCGGCGGGCACGGATCGCCCTCGCAGGGTCGGTGATCGCACTCGCGACCGCCAGCTCGGCGGCGGCGCTTCAGGCACTCCCGCCCGGCGGACAGGTGAATGACGATCTCGCAGCTGGGATCGACAAGACGATCAGCGTGAACGGAGACGATCCGACGAACTCAGACGTTGTTGGGGGCGCGCTCACGGCCGGCAAGCCGGCCGTCCCGTGGGCAGTCTTCCGCCAGCAGGAGAGGAACGGATCGCCGCCGCCGCAGGACCAGATCTTCTCGCGTTCTTTCGCGGGCGGCGCGTGGACTACCCGTGGCATCGGGACGGTGGGCGGTAGGTCGAGCGCCAGCCCCACATTCAAGGGGTCGCTGAACTTCGATCAAGGCCAAGCTGGCGAAGCGCCCGCAATCGATTTCGCGGGAGCCGGACGGACGGTTCCGTGGGCGACCTGGTACGAGAACACGAGTGGTACGGGCTTTGGCAACCACAACGTGTTCGCCAGCCGCTTCGACAACACGGGCGACGCTAATCAGGGCAAGTGGATCTTCGGTGGCCAGAGCCGCGGTACCGGCGGCGGCGGGCGGGTCCCGTCACTCAACATCCACACCGATCAGGGCGCCGAGAATCCATCCGTGGCGGGTGGCTCGGCGGTCGACCCCACGAAGCCCGGACCCTGGGTCACCTGGCAGGAGACGACCAATCTGCCCGTCAGCGGCAAGGACCAGATCTTCGTCGAGCGACCGATTGGCCCGGCAAGCGCCAACTGCGACACCGTCAAGCCTGCTGGTGTGCCCGACGCGACCGGGCACGTCCCGGCGATCGGCGGCTTCTGCTGGCAGCAGACCGGGATCCCGCGAGTCGGCAGCGGCGCCGCGGACCCGAGCCTGAACATCGATCCCACCCGCGACGGGATCGAGCCTGACATCGCGTTCACCGGCAACCAGGACAGCGTGCCGTGGGTCGTCTGGTACGAGAAGGGCCCGAGCGCGATCTCGGGGCTGCAGAGCAACGAGATGTTGTTCGCGGCCAAGGGGATCAGCGATGGCGTCGGCGCCAACGGCGGCTTCCATTGGGTGTCGGTCGGCAGCCAGCTGAGCGGGACGCTCGACATGACCGGAACGAATGGGTTCGGAAACTGCGCCGCATCGGCCGCGAACGAGGAGCAGTGCTGCCTCAACAAGAACCCGCTCAAGGACGCGGAGGACCCGCGCGTTGCAGCCGGCGCGATGAACCCGGCAAATCCAACAGTCCCGTGGGTCGTGTGGGACGAGGATCTCGGCGGCGTGAAGCAGGTGTTCGTCTCGCGGCTGGTGGGCACCGGGGCGAGCGCTCATTTCCAGCTGGTCAACAACGGCGCCCCGATCTCGACCGGAGCCAACGACTCGACTCGTCCGGACATCACGTTCTCGGGCAACACGCCATACGTATCATGGCGTGAGGACATTGGCGGCGGCGTCGTGATGGCCTTTGCCGGTCACTTCGTCAATCCGGCGAATCCGACGTTCGTGCTCGACGAGAGCAACGTGCCGCTGACGCCGACCGCCCAGGCCGACGTCCGCGAGCCGATCTCGTCATCGCGCATCGCTAGCCGTTCAACGCCGACGGAGCGGCATGCCAGGGCGGGGCCGTCGGGACGCCGTTCTTCCTGTTTGCGAATGGGACGAGCCCGCGCGCACTGTTCGCCGACGCCTACCAGCAGGATGCTCCGGTGACGGGCGCGGCGAGTGGGATCACCACCTTGGCGGCGACGCTGAGCGGGACGGTGAATCCGCAGGGTGCCTCAGTGAACGCTTCGTTCGAGTACGGCACGACGACCGCCTACGGGCAGAGCACGGCGGCGCAGAAGCTCGCGCCGACCAATGTCGCGACACCGTTCACGGCGCAGCTCGCGGGCCTCCCCGCCGGGACCACGATCCACTACCGGGCCGTGGCCGCGAGCGACTTCGGGAAGCTCGTCGGCGGCGACCAGACGCTGACGACAAGCCCGCTGGCACCCGGTACCACGAAGGTCGGGCATGCGAAGGTCTCAGGGACGAACGCGAGCGTGCGCATAGCGTGCGCCGGAGCTGCGGGTGCCAAGTGCACGCTCGCTCTGAGCATGAGCGTGACCGAGACGTTCAAAGGCCACAAGCTGATCGCGGTCACAGCCCGCGACAGCGGACGCAGGACCCGCGACAGCGGACGCAGGAAGCACAAGGTCGTGGTCGTTGGCACGGCTAGCGTGGCGCTGAGCGCGGGCAAGAATAAGACCGTGCGGATCTCGCTGAACCGCACGGGTAGGAAGCTGCTCGCGACGCGAAACGTGCTGGAGGTCAAGCTCCGGGTGACCGAGGCACTTGGCAACCGGCGGACCGTGACGGTGTCAACCCAGACCGTTACGTTCAAGACCCGCAACCGCAGGCGCGGGCACCCGAGCCACTGAACCTGGGGGCGCGTCCAGGGCCCCGTCCTCGACTCAGAGGGCGGGGCCCCTCGCCCGGCTCAGGCTGCACGAGTGTGTGCGCGGTCGATCTCTTGGAAGAACGAACGGAGAGGGGGGGATTCGAACCCCCGAACGAGGTTAACCCCCGTTACGCGATTTCCAGTCGCGCCCGTTCAACCGCTCCGGCACCTCTCCTGGGTGGAGTCCGCGAAGCGTACCGATGTGTGCTGCGATCAGATCTGCCACGTACCGTCGCGCAGGAGCGGCACCTCGGTTCCGTCCCGGGTCGTCCCGGTGACCGCCACCTCGCCCGACCCGATCATGAAGTCAACGTGGATCTCTGAGCGATTCACGCGCTCGCGCTCGGGCTCCTCGGCGATGGCGAACTCGAAGCCCTGGCCCAGCGCGATGTGGCTGGCGGCATTCTCGTCGAGCAGCGTGTCGTAGAAGACGGTCTCGAGCGGGCCAATCCGGCCTTCTCGGTCGACCAGTGCCACCTCGCCCAGCCGGGCCGCCCCGGGGTCCCGCTCGCACAGGGCCCGCAGCGTGCCGCCGCCCTCATCGGCCTCGACGTCGACCGCGCGGCCGGCCTCGAACCGCACCCGGATGCCGGTGATCTTGGCGCCCGAGGTGAACAGGGGCTTGGTGGCCCGGACCACGCCGTCGACGCGCTCGGGATCGGGGCTGGTGAACACCTCCTCGGTGGGGATGTTGGGCGCGTGGACGATGCCGCCCGCCGTCTCGAAGCGCCCGCAGCGCCAGCGGCTGGCCGGAAGCAGCCCGATCGTCAGATCGGTGCCCGGGCCTTCGAACCGGAGCGCGTCGAGCTGGAGTCCGTCGAGCTTCTGTGAGGTCGAGACCAGCTTGTCGATCCGGGCCGTCCAGGCAGCGATCGGATCGCTCTCATCGAGCCTGCAGATGTGGGCGATCTGTGACCACAGGCGCTCGAGCGCGGCATCCGGATCGAGGTGGGGATGAACGAGCTCGGCCCAATCCGGGGTGGGGCAGGGGGAGATGGTCCAGTTGGTGGTGCGCGCGTTGAGGACCGGGATGCTCTCCCGCAGCGCGGGCAGCATGTCCTTGCCGAGGCGAACCGGGTCGACGTCGCTCATGATGTTCGGGGCGACGGGACCGGAGAGCGCGATCCGGGCGCAGCGATGCTCGCCCAACGCCAGCACGCGCTCGCCGTACCACGGCGGCACAAAGTCGAGCGTGTCCTCCGCGGCGTGCAGCGCGCGAGCGTGCTTGACGTGCACGTCGAACACTGACAGGTCGACGAACTTCGCGCCCTGCTCGTAGGCCACCTCGGCCACCGCCCGGGTCAGCGGCTCCTTGCCCGGCTCGGAGGAGAGTGCCACGATCTGCCCCGGCTGCACGTTGGCGCCGAAGCGGACGATCAGCTCCGCCAGTGCCCTGACCGTGTCCACACCGGCCACTCTACTCAGGCGGAGCGCGACCGCCCCGCGCTCGGGGTACGCGACCACGTACGCGGTTCAGGGAATGAGGATCCCGGGATTGAGAACCCCGGCCGGATCGAGCTCCGTCTTGACCGCCCGCAGGGCCTCGACGGCGGTCGGGCCGAGCTCGCGCTCGTACCAATCGCGGTGGTCCCGGCCGACGCCGTGATGGTGGGTGATCGAGCCGCCGGCCGCGAGGATCGCGTCCGAGGCGGCGGCCTTGGCCCGGCGCCACTGCTCGACCGGGTCCTTCAGCTGAGCGCAGCCGACGGTGAAGTAACGCGAGGCGCCCGAGGCATACACGTGCGAGATGTGGCATAGGATCACCGGCGGGGTGCCCTGCGCGATGAGCGAGTCGCGGAGCGCCCCCGACACCGCGGCGTAGAGGGCCGGAAGCAAGGACCAGAAGGTGACCGTCTCCAGCGTCTCGACCAGTGCTCCGGCGTCGAGCAGTGCGTCCCGGAGATACGGCCCGCGATAGCGGTCCCGCGCCCAGCTCTCGCCCGCTTCGGGCTCCGGGCCGCGGCCCAGGGCCTCGAGCATCCGGGTGGCGCCCCGGCCGCGCATGTCGACGTCCTCCGCCGAGCCCTCCCAGCCGACGATGGCCAGGCACCCCCCGCCGGCTCCCTCGGCACCGATCTCCGCCGGGCGCGCCAGGTTCAGCGCCGTCTCGGCTTCGTCGGAGCACCGCAGCACGGTGGGCCGACGCCCATCCTGCGCGAGTGTGCGCAGTGCGGACGCGCCGGTGGCGAACGAATCGAAGCGCCAGCCCTCGTACACCCGCGTCTCGGGCAGCGGCCGGATCTGCAGGCTGACAGCGGTGATCACGCCCAGGGTCCCCTCGGATCCGAGGATCAGCTGCCGCAGATCGGGGCCGGCGGCCGACTTGGGCGCTCGGCCGCCAATCGACAGCTCGCCCACCGGCGTCGCTACCCGCAGGCCCACGACGAGGTCGTCGAAGCGGCCGTAGCCCGCCGAGGCCTGACCGCTCGAGCGCGTGGCCGCGTAGCCTCCGATCGTCGCGTATTCGAAGGACTGCGGGTAGTGGCCGGTGGTGAAGCCGCGCGAGCCCAAGAGCGACTCGGCCTGGGGCCCGCGCAGGCCGACCTCCAGCGTGGCGACCTGCGACACCTCGTCGAGCCCGAGCAGGCCGTTGAGCCGTCGCGGATCGAGCGCGATGACGCCGGCAAACGGCTCAGACCGCGGCTGCAGGCCGCCCACGACCGACGTCCCGCCCCCGAACGGCACCACTGCGATTCGGTGCTGGCTGCAGATCCGGAGCGCCTCGAGCACCTGCTGGTGGGATCCGGGCAGCACGACCAGGTCGGGCGCGGCACCGAAGTCGCCCGCGCGCACGCGCAGCAGGTCGGGCGTCGACTTGCCGCGGGTGTGACGCACCCGGGCCTCGTCGCGGTCGACGACATTGGCGACGCCGATCGCGGTCTCGAGCATCGTCCTGACGGGGGCCGGCAGGCGGCTGGCCGGCAGCGTGACCGCCGAGATCGGCCCCGGGCGGCGGCCGGGCCGGCTAACGCCGAGGGCGTGACCGAGCAGGCTCAGGACTTCCTCGGGCAGCTCGGGCACGTTCGCCGGATCGCCCCAGCCTGACCAGGACGGGTCCGAATACGGATCGGTTGCCCGGGCAAGCGCCATCGCTGAGCGCCACGGTAATGACTCGGCGCCCGGAGCGGAGTGTCGGCGCTGGCGGCCTCTCGCGCGGCGCGAGCCTCTGGGGCGGCCGCGAGCCTCAGCCGCCGGGTACCGCTGAGCCGGCCACCGATCGGGGGGCGACCACTAGCCGCTCCCCTCGGCGAACGTGGCCAGCGCGAGCTCGAGGAACTCGGCGCCCGCGGGGGTTTGGCGCCGCCCCTCACGCCAGGCGAGCGTGATGTCGCGGCTCAGCGAGGGGTCGATCAGGGTCACGACCGCGACGTCGGCGCCCGGCGCGTCGGCGTCCGAGCGGGGCAGGATGGCGACGCCAAGCCCGCGGGCCACGAGCCGACGGATGCGCTGGCTCTCGTTCGATTCGAGCTTCACCTGGGGTTCGTAGCCGGCGTGGCGGCCGGCGCCGACGAGCAGCTCGCGCAGCCTCGCGCCCTGCCGGTAGCTGATGAACTCGTCGTCGGCCAGCTCCGCCATGCGCACCTGGCGGTGCTCGGCGAGACGGTGGGCTCGGGGGAGGACCGCGACCAGCTCCTCGGAGACCAGCTGGCGAAGTCCCAGCCCGTGGCTCTCGATGCGCTCGGTGACCGAGAGGAACGCGAGGTCCAGCTCGTCGACCCGGAGCATCTCGGCCAGCTCCTCGCTGGATTGCTCGCGGACGGTGAGCTCGACGTCGGGGTGACGGTCGTGAAAGCGGGCGAGCGCCAGCGACACGTCGATCGGGCCCATCGTGTGCATGGCACCGATCGTCACGCGCCCCGTCTGCACGCCGCGCAGAGCATCGAGCTCGGCCAGGGCCCCATCGACCTCGGCCAGCACCCGGCGCGCCCGCGCCACCAGCAGCTCTCCCGCGTCGGTGATCGTCACGCGCCGCGTGGTGCGCTCCACCAGCGCGATCCCGAGCTCCTGCTCCAGCCGGCGGATCTGCTGCGACAGGGCAGGCTGGGCGATGTGCTCGCGCTCGGCGGCCCGGGTGAAGTGCCGCTCCTCGGCGAGCGCGACGAGGTAGCGCAGCTGACGAAGATCCATAAGCTAAGCCTATGGATCTAAGCGACTACACGTCTTGGACTTCTAAAGCAAGAACGGACAGGATGATCGAGCAGTACCTCTCCTCCCTCGAGCGCGTCCCGAGTCCGGCCTCATATACCGCCGGTCCGGGGCGCTCTCAGTTAGCGACCCGTACGCTCCGCGCGTGACGCCTGCCGTCCCCACTGACTCACTCGCCCCGTGGGCCCGACTGACTCACTCGCCCGGTGGGCCCGGCGTCCCGGCGCAGTCCTCGGTCACCGGTCCGTCGAGGGTGTTACGGAGGATGAGGAGGAGCGTCCGCAGCTGATCACGCTGGTCGCCGTCCAGGCCGGCGAAGAACGCGTCCTCGGCCTCGGATTGCGCGCGGGCCGCCTGGGTCAGGTGCTCGGCGCCGTCAGAGCTGAGATTGACGATGTGACGCCGGCGGTCGCTGGGGTCACGCTGCCGGGAGACGTAGCCACGGGTCTCCAGGGGGTTGAGCAGGGTGACGAGAATGCTGGGGTCCACGTCCATCACCGACCCGAGCTCGCGCTGGGTCATCGCGCCCCGGTCGTGAAGAAGTCCCAGGAGCTGGAACTGTCGCGGGGAGAGGCCGTGCTCGATGTGCACGGCACGCAGCTGGCGCATCGCCTGGCGGCCGAGCATCGCCAGCAGCAGCCCGGCGCTGGACACCCGCTCATCCAGAACCCCTGGGGGCGTGGCAAGCGGTGTCGGGGGCGGGGTTAGCATCGTGGGGAACACTATATCGGGACAATCGTGGATATCGCTATATTGTTGTGGCCCACCGATTCTTACGAAAGGACCAGCCCCGACGACATCAACGATCACCACGGCCACCGGCGCAGCCGCCCGGACCGTCACCGGCCGGTGGCGGCTCGACCCGGCGCGCTCCAGCATCGAGTTCCACGTCCGCCACTTCTACGGGGCGATGACCGTCAAGGGCCATTTCAGCCGTTACCAGGGCAGCCTCGATCTCTCCGCCGATCCCGCGGTGGAGCTGACTATCGATGCCGACAGCCTCGACACCAAGATGACCAAGCGCGACCAGCACCTGCGCTCGGCGGACTTCTTCGACGTCGAGCACCACCCGGAGGTGCGCTTCGTCTCCGACAGCGCCACGCTCGACGGCGACACGCTCCGGATGAGCGGGCAGCTGCATGCAGCCGGCAAGCGCATCCCGCTGGACCTGACTGCGGCGCTGCGCCCCACTGAGGACGGTGAGGTCGAGCTCGAGGCCGTCACCGAGGCCGACCACCGCAAGCTCGGTATGACCTGGAGCCCCATGGGCATCCTGCGAGCCCCGAGCAAGCTGATCGTGCGCGGGCGGCTCATGCGCCAGGACGCTGCGGGACGATGAGCGCCGTCATCACTCGGGACAAGCCTCGGATCCAGCTCATCATCGGGACCGGGAGGGAGGGCCGCTTCAGCGAGAAGGCGGCCGAGTGGGTGACCGACCGAATCGCCGAGCGCGAGGACCTCGACCTGGAGGTCGTCGATCTGCGCGATTATCCGCTCTCCTTCTACGACCAGCCGGTGCCACCCGCCTACGGGCGGCGCGACTACCCGGCCGAGGCCGCGCGCTGGGCCGAGAAGATCGACGAGGCCGATGGCTATCTGATCATCACGGCGGAGTACAACCACGGCTACCCGGCGCTGCTCAAGAACGCGCTCGACCACGCCTTCCCCGAGTTCAACCGCAAACCAGTCGCGTTCGTCGGCTACGGCAACGTGGGCGGGGCCAGGGCGATCGAGCAGCTCCGGCTCGTCGCCGTCGAGCTCGAGATGGCGCCGCTTCGCCACGCGGTGCATGTCCTGCCCGACGTCATGCGGCCGGTAATGCAGGCGGGGGACGCGTTCGATCTCGAGCTGTTCGCGCCTCTGGACCAGCGCCTCGAGACCGCCGTCACCGATCTGCTGTGGTGGGCGCGCGCGCTGGCGGCGGCCCGAACGGCCGCGTAGGCGAGGAGCTGCGCCTTCTGTTCGCGAGGCCGCGCGTGGGCGTTATGGTTGGCGATGGCGCACAGGGTTGGCCATGAATACGCATCGCCGGCCCCGTTGCGGCCGGGGAGGTTGCAGCGATGGCCACTTTCGATGCGTATCACCACGCGCACTCAGGCGACCGCGATTCGCTTGCGGATCGCGCGGCTGACCTGTTCGAGGCCGGTGTCAGTTCTGAGGGGGCGCTGGTGGTTGCGCTCCGGCAGGCCGTCCCCGATTTTGCCGACTGGTGCGTGGTTGACTACTACGGGGCCAACGGCGAACTAACCGCGGTACACAGCGGGTATCCCGACGCGCGCAAGGAGACGCTGATCCTGGAGATCCGTCGCCGCTATCGCGGTGAGAGCGGCGAGAACGGCGACGTGCTGGCCGCGCTACCGAGCGGAGAGCCGCTGCTCTACCCCGACATTACGCAGGACTCGTCGGTCCGGCTGAGCCCACGGGAGACGAAGCTGCTCGGCGAGCTCGGGCTGAAATCCTCGATCGTGGTCCCGGTGCACGAGGACCGGCAGCCGCGGGGAGTCGTCTCCTTCGTTTCCATGCGCCGCCACTACGGTGACGCGGACCTCGCGGCTGCGCAGGAGTTCGCCGCGGGCTGCGCGCGTGTGCTCTCTCGTTTGCGTGACGAAGAGGAGGTCAAGCGTTCACTCGTCCTGCTGGACACGTTGTACGCGACCGTTGCCGTCGGGCTGGCGTTTGTGGATACCGACCTCCGCTTCAGGCGGGTCAGCGAGCGGCTCGCGGCGTCCGGCGGCATGTCCGCCCCTGGGCACATCGGACGGACCCTGGTCGAGGTGTTGGGACCCCTGGGCGAGGAGCTGGCAACGCTGTGCCGGCGAGTGCTCGACGACGGGCAGCCCGTTGTGGACGCGGAGCTGGTCGCCACCACCGCGACGCATCCGGGCCGGGGTCGTCATTGGCTTGTCTCCTGCACACCGGTCAAGCTGGATCAGCGTGTCCTAGGCGTCAGCTGCGTGGTTCAGGGCGTCACCGCTCGCAAACGCGCTGAGGCGCGAGCGACGTTCCTGGCGCACGCCGGTGAGGTGCTCGATTCTTCGCTGGATTACCGGCAGACGCTTCAGCGCGTCGCGCGTCTCGCCGTGCCCGACGTCGCTGACTGGTGCTCGATCAGCATGTTCGATGAGCGCGGTCGGATGTACCGGCTGGCCGTGGCTCATTCCGACGCGGCGAAGGATGCGCTGGCTCAGGAGCTGATCGAGCGCGAGGCGCTGCCTGCTGACGCACCGGCAGGAGCCGCGGCCGTGATGCGCACCGGCATCACGCAGGTGGTGCAGGAGTTCACCGACGAGCTGCTCGTCGAGTCCCTGCGGGATCCCCGATCACATCAGATCCTGCGTGAGCTGGGACTGGGGTCCTCGGTCAGCGTGCCCCTGATCGCGCGCGGACGCACATTGGGTGCGATCAGTCTGCTCAGCGTCACGGCGTTTGGCTTCGACGGACAGGACGTCCAGCTGGCGGAAGAGCTCGCTCGCCGAGCCGCGGTGAGCATCGACAACGCGCGGCTGTACACCGAGCAGAGTCGAATCGCCCAGACTCTCCAGGCAGGCCTGCTGCCCCGGTCTCTCCCGAAGATCCCCGGCCTGGATCTTGCGGCTCGGTACCGGCCGGCCGGTGAGCTCAATGAGGTCGGCGGGGACTTCTACGACGTCTACCTGCGATCGGCCGGTGAATGGCTGCTGGTGATCGGCGATGTCGTCGGCAAGGGGGCCGAGGCGGCCGCGACAACCGCTCTGATCCGTTACACGCTACGCGCGGCGGCTCTGCGCCCGGGGTCCGCAGCCGAGCTCCTGGAAGAGCTCAACCGAGCGATGCTTGCCCAGGAGGCCAGCTTCTGCACCGTGGCGCTGGTGAGCATCCGTCCCACAGCATCGGGCGCCACGGAGCTCAGTGTCTGCCTGGCCGGCCATCCAGCGCCGCTGCTGCTGCGGGCCGGCGGTGAGGCGAGCGGCGTCGGACGGCACGGGACGATGCTCGGATTCGTGGAACGTCCCGAACTGGTGGAGACCCGCATCGAGCTCGAACCGGGCGATGTTCTGCTGCTGTACACGGATGGTTTGACCGAAGTCGCCCCACCCGGGTGGACCGACGCGCAGCTGCGCGACCGGCTGCGCTCCTGCCCCATGGACGATCTCGACGCGCTGCTTGCGCACCTCGAGGCGCTGGCGGTCAGCGAGGCCGGGGACGATCCTCACGATGACATTGCCCTGCTCGCGCTGCGGGCGGCATCGGAACCACGGCCGCCCGCTGACGGCTGGTGACCCACGCTCAGTCACGGGCGGCCAAGGGCCTCCTGCGATGGCGTGCGGCGCGCACCATAAGCTAAGGGGGACATGTCTCCCCTGAGTTTCCGCGCATGAGCCGCGACGAGCGCCCGCGTGTGGGCTTGGTGCTGGGCGCCGGGGGCGTCCTCGGCGGTGCCTGGCTCACGGGTGCGCTGCACGCGATCGCGTCCGAGACCGGCTGGGATCCGGGCCGAGCGGACCACATCGTCGGGACATCCGCAGGATCGATGATCGGTGCGCTCGTGGCCTGCGGGGTGCCACCCTGGTTCATGGTCGCCCACTCCGCCGGAGAGGAGCTTGACGGGCTGAGCGACGCCCGCGGCGGGGCGGCCTCCGAGGCCGACCGCTCGGCGGGCGCGACGTTCCGGCTTGACCGCAGTGGATTCGCCCTGGGCCCAGGATCGTGGCGGCT
This sequence comes from Solirubrobacteraceae bacterium, assembly GCA_017882465.1. GTDB lineage: Bacteria > Actinomycetota > Thermoleophilia > Solirubrobacterales > Solirubrobacteraceae > Palsa-465. The sequence goes on along the minus strand of JADGPN010000008.1, from coordinate 919 downwards.
CGCCGCGGCGTCACTGGCCCGGCCGTACCGCTACTCGCCGGCGGCGGTCATCTCGGGCTGGCTGCCACGGGGGCTCGTCTCGACCGAGCCGCTCAAGGACATCGTCCGCGGCGCGTGCGCCGAGCACTGGGCGCCGCATCCCAACTACTGGGCGATGGCCGTCGACTACACCACCGGGCGCCGAGTCGCTTTGGGCCGCGCCGGCTCGCCGCCGGCGCAGTTGCCCGACGCGGTGGCAGCGTCGTGCGCGATCCCCGGCTTCTACCGCGCGGTCGAGATCGAAGGCCGCCCGTACGTCGATGGCGGCGTCTACTCGACATCGAATCTCGATGTGCTGCGCGACGAGCCCGCCGACCTCGTGCTGGCGCTCAACCCGATGTCCTCGCTGCACGCGGGCTCGCCGCGCACTGCCGGCCAGCGTCTCGCGTTCCGGATGCGCCAGGCCGCCGGCCGGCGTCTCGGCTCAGAGGCCAAGCGCCTGCGGGCGGCCGGCATCGAGGTCGTGCTGATTCAGCCCACGGTGCAGGATCTGGACGTGATGGGCGGCAACCTGATGAGCAGCCGGCGGCGGCATGAGGTCATCGAGACCGCTGTGCGCACCGTGACAGAGCACCTACGCGGATCGGCGACCGGCGCCCGCCTCGCCGAACTCCCTGCCGGCGATCCGCGGCTGGTCCGCCGGCCCGCCGGACCGCCGTCGACGTGGCCCGATTTCCAGGCCGCGGCCCGGGACCGTTGGGCGGACCTTCAGGCCGCGTAGCCCGCAGCTGACGCAAACCACCCCGGCGACGCTTCTCGTCCATCTCGGATGAAGCGTGGGCCGGTCACGGTCTTTGCGCCCGCCCGCGTCTCGGCGCGACTTCCCTCGTGTCCGCGCTCAGGAGGTGCGCCGACGTGGAACGTGAGATGCACGCCGCAG
>JADGPN010000336.1 GCA_017882465.1 Solirubrobacteraceae bacterium | reverse complement strand
TAGCGCCGTGCTTCACGCAACCGACGTTTCAAAAGTTCACGATGCTGCTCTGCCGGTCTGCCGGTCGGGTCCTCGGACGCACCCGGGACCGCACCGGAACCGGCCAACCGCGACGCGCGGGTGCTTGCCAGCGTGGAATCCGTCGGCCTTCTGCAAGCGACTGAAGCTCCGGAGCGCGCTGGTCTCATGCGTGAAAGCAACGCCGCCTTTCGGGCGCGAGAGCAGTCGCTGCTCAGGCGCGCCGCTGCTCCACTTGCACGTAGATAAGCAGCGCGATTACCGCGCCGATGATCGAGCCGATCCAGCTCGAGGTCTGGACGAATCCGCTTCCGTGGTGGAACAGCAGGCGCCCTAGAAACCCGCCTACAAACGAGCCGACCACGCCTAAGAGAATCGTCTGGACGATACTCTTGACTGCTTGCCAGGGACGAGCGCGCGAGCGATGAAGCCAGCAAAGAATCCGATGATAATGAGACCGATGATGGTGCCTAGCGCCGAAATCTCCTCTACGGCGGCTCCCGCCGGGACGGGTGGCCGGGCGTCTAGTCTGCTGCTCTCCGATCAGGCCTTGGACGTGATGTCGTTGGCCGACCGATCGTGGCCGGTCCTGCGCCTCATGATGGGCGGCCACGCGCGGATCTACCGCGTCACCAATGGCCTGATCGGTCACCGGTTCCCGGGGCGCCACCGATGTTGCTGCTCAACCACGTCGGCGCAAAGAGCGACATTGAGGGGCTCCTTGGATGATCGTAGGTGAGGCGAGCGCCCGATTGCGTTCCCGAGTAGGCCTTTTGGATCGGTGAGGATGGTTTTCGAGGTTGTATACGGGGTCGAGGGCGTTGCGAGGGTGATGTCTTCACTCACGTCGCCCCCCTGGGGGCGACGTTCATGGCAGGCCAGCGCAGCTGGGCTGGGCAGTCAGGGACGGCCCGCACGGGCCGAGCGCAGCGAGCTGCGCAACGGTGTCCTTGACGGCCCGGAACAGCGGAACAGCGGAGCTACCAGGAGAATCGCTGTCCCGCCGGGAGCACGTCTCCCACGGCAGAGAGTCTGAGCCCGCGCGATCGCCAATGCCCGAACGCCGCTCGCATACAGCGTGCGGCGCGGCATGAGCCGCCCTCTACTTGGCCCGGCGAGCCCAGGGCGCCCGGTTCACCCGCGATCACCCCGGGAGAGCCGACATTGAGCACAGGACCACACCATATAGACGGCCGTTAGTGTTAGTACGATGCGCCGCCCGGTGTCGACCGGCCGTGACGCCCGACTTTGACGCTGAGCACACGAGCCAGATCGCTTGTCGGCTGAGCTCCTCAGGATACGGCGGCCTGATTCTCGGGTCCGAACGTCACTCCTGGGCGCGAAGCCCGCGCTATTGACCTTGGGGGTTCGGTCCCACAGACTCTTGGAGACATGGGTGCGTCACCAGCTCGGAATCGGATCGTCGTCGTGGGGGGCGGATTCGGAGGTCTCGCGGCCGTCAAGATGCTTGGTCGCACGCAGGGCGACATTACGTTGGTCGACCGGCACAACTATCACCTGTTCCAGCCACTCAGCTACCAGGTGGCGACAGGTTCGTTAGCGCCGGGAGAGATCGCGGTGCCGCTGCGGCAGATCTTCCGACGCCAGGCTCGCGTACGGGTTCTGATGGGTGAGGTCACTGGGTTCGACGTCGAACAGCGGGAAGTCTCGGTCGACCCCGCGATCGCGGGTACCGAGCGACGGACGATCCCCTACGACACGCTGCTGGTGGCCGGCGGCTCGAACTATGCCTACTTCGGCCATGAGGACTGGAGGTCCCTGGCGCTCGAAGTCAAATCGCTCGACAGCGCTCTGCAGGTCCGAGGGCGGATTCTCCAGGCGTTCGAGGCGGCGGAACTTGAGGACGATGCCGAGGCGCAGGCGAGCTGGCTGACGTTCGTGGTCGTCGGCGGTGGGCCGACAGGTGTGGAGATGGCTGGACAGATCGCCGAACTGGCGCGTGACACCCTGCCCGCTGAGTTTCGGCGCAGCGATCCACGTACCGGGCGAGTTCTGCTGGTCGAGATGGCCGACCGCGTACTCACCGCCTTCCCGCCCTCGCTCTCACGTCGCGCCGCGCGCTCGCTCGAGCACCTGGGCGTCACGCCGCTGCTGTCTCACACCGTGGTCGACGTCCAACCCGACCGCGTCGAGATCCGAGGCATGGACGGGAGGACGAAGCGGATCACGACGAGGACCGTCATCTGGGCGGCGGGGGTGAGCGCGTCCCCGCTCGCCCGGGCGCTCGGTGAGGCCTCCGGCTCCGAGGTCGATCGCGCCGGTCACGTGGCCGTCGAGCCGGACCTCTCGCTGCCGGGGTATCCCGAGGTGCTGGCGTTTGGCGACATGGTCCGCGTCCGCGATGCACGTACGGGCGAGCCGCAGATCCTTCCCGGCGTTGCACCGGTTGCGATGCAGCAGGGCCGCTACGCGGGGCGTCTCGTCGCCAACCGGTTGGCCGGCCGCGTGACGCCGCCGTTCCGCTACCGAAACAAGGGCACGCTGGCGACGATCGGGCGGGCGCACGCGGTTGCCGACATCCGCGGCCTTCACATCAGTGGCTTCCCGGCCTGGATCGCCTGGCTGGTGGTGCACCTGTACTACCTGATCGGATTCCAGAACCGAGAGCTGGTGCTGCTCCGCTGGGCCTACAGCTTCTTCACCCATGGGCGCGGCACCCGTCTGATCACCGAGGCCGCGGACATCCACCGCCACGAGCACCCCGGCGACGAGGCGCGTCGCCGCCACTAGGCCTGGCCGACGCCGCTCCTCGGATGTGTGTACCGGTGCGGGAGATCGTCTTCTCGCGTGGTGCTGCTCGACGACCAAGACCGAATCATCGGCAGCACACCTGTGCCCGAAGGGTGGCAGCAGCGTTCGCCAGCCCGCACACTGGTCCAACCCCGCTCGGGGTCACACATCGCCCTCGCCGCCCGCGACCTCGCCGCCCGCGACCTCGCCACCCGCGAACAGCGACGCGCAGCGCGCAGCCGCATCCGCTCACCCACGGCATCTGGCGCGCCGTGCACGCCACCGCGATGGGAACCCCCGAAGAAGGTCGCGTGGCGATCGTCATCCAACCCGCGCGAGCCTCCGACATGAAGCCGCTGATGTTCAGCGGCCTCGGACTCACACCCGGCGAACAACGCGTCTGCGAACACGTCCTGCAAGGCCGCTCCACCAATCCGAGCGGCGACGGTGACTAAACTGGCGCCGCTCTGAGATCATGACAGTGGCCAACGCCGTGGCCGGCTTGGTCGCGAGATGGGGGGTGGGCGAGGCCAACCGCCAGGCCTCACGCTGCTTCGAGTCGGCGGTCGACCAGCCTCGGCTCGGGTGCCAGCGTTACGCGTTAGCCGGCCGCGCGCGCGAGCACGTCCGGAAGCTTGCGCCGGGACGAGATGTTGAGTTTGCGGAACGCCCGTCCCAGGTGGGTCTCGACTGTCTTCTCCGTGACGAACAGCGTTTGGGCGATCTCCCGGTTCGTCCCGCCCGCTGCGGCGAGTTCGACCACACGCCTTTCGCTGGGGTCAGCGAGTCCGACCCGGTGCGGTCGGTGCTCCGGGGTCGGAGGCCGAGAGCCGCGAGCTAGGCCCGCGGTCGACGCTCGAGGGTTCTCGCACCGCAGCGGGCGGCCAGCGCGAGCGCCTCGAGCAGAGGCTCTCGGGCCGCGGTCCGCTGTCCCGCGGCGCGCAATGTTGCGCCGAGGTCGACGAACACGCGCGCATGCTCCAGCCGGGGCGCCGAAGGCGCCAGCACCGCGAGCGCCGCGGCGAGCCCGTTTGCCTGCTCCGCCTGAGGGCCGACGAGGGCCTGGGCGCGCAGCGCAATGCCAATCGCGCGCGGCGCGCCAAACGACTGCGCGCGTCTGACCTCGTCGGCGGCCAGAGTCCGAGCGTCGCCATGGTGGGCAAGCTCGGCCAGCGAAAGGGCCGCCGCTGAGCGCCACGGGAGCATGGTCGGGTTCTCGCCGCCAAACGCCGGGTGGTCGAATGCGCAGCCGCGCAGCTCCTCGATCGCGGCTTCGTGGTTGCCCGCCGCCGCGCGAAGGACGCCAGAGGCGTAGCGCAGCAGGGCGTACGGCATGAACTCGGCGTCGTAGCGGACGCCGGTGCGGTCGATCAGCAAGCGGAGAGAGTCGGGGCTCTCGTCGCGGTCAAGGCCCGCCAGCACCGCCGCCGACACCGGCAGGCCGACGAACTCGGCACCCAGCAGATGCGGGGCCAGCTCGATCGCCGTTATCGCATCTGACTGGGCGGCTGGCAAATCTCCGCGGCGCAGGACGATGTTGGCTCTCAGCGCCGAGATCGTCACGACCGTCAGCGCCGCGCGGGCACTCACGCGCCCGGGAGAGGATCTCGTCTGAGCCCCGCAGGGGCGCCTCAAGATCGTCCGAGGCCGTCAGGGCGGCCAGGGCCAGCATCGCCCACCCCCCAGCAGCTCAACCTCGAGCTGCTCGCGTGCCTCCCGCCCGGCCGAGGGCCGCTCCTGAGCGCACCGCAGCGCTTGCCGCTCCTTCGGAGGCACGGCCAGCGTAGAACAGCACACCGCCGAGCTCGATCGCCGCTGCGGCGATCGCACCCTCCTGCCGGCCGAACTCGACCAACACCGCAGCGCTCTCGGCGCGAGCACGAGGCTCGTCGAGGCACGGGAGAGCAGAGCGGCCCGCGCCGGCTGCGTCGCCCAGGGCGAGGGCGTCGCGGGCGGCATCCCTCAGCAATGCCACCGCCTCAGGGTCGGCGGCCGGCTCAGTGTGGATCACTTGTGCCGCGATCTGCCCGGCGGCCGCTCCGCGCTCGCGCAGAATCATTGCCGCGGCGTGGTGCG
>JADGPN010000335.1 GCA_017882465.1 Solirubrobacteraceae bacterium | reverse complement strand
GTCGGCGGCGTGGCCGGATGGTTGGTGGGGCTCAACGCCGGGCGGGCGATCGTGACCGCGCCCGGTCCGCTCCGGAAGGCGCGCGAGAAGGCGGTCGCGCGCGGTGACGAGATCTTCCGCCGCCACCCCGTGCTGGCGATCGTGCTGACGCCGTCCTGGGTCGCCGGCATTCATCGTGTGCGCGCAACCGTGTTCCTGCTCGTCAATGCGCTCGGGGCGGCGCTGTGGGCGCTCGGGATCGGGCTCGCCGCCTACTGGATCGGGCCCACCGTGGTCGACGCGGTCAGCGACCTCGGATGGGTCACGATGATCGGGCTGGTGGCGCTGATCATCGCGGGCGTGACGGGTGAGATGATGCGGCGGCGGCGGCGGCGCCGCGGCCGGACCGAGGCCACGGCCCCGGAACACTGATCGGGCAGCGCCGGCTACAGCTGGGTGCCGGCCCAGGACAACGACTGGAACGGCACCACCGGAGTCCCGACGCTGAGCTGGATCACCGCGTGGGGAGTCAGGGCGATCGAGCGCGGATCCTTGGCCCACGGCTTGCCGTTCACGTACCCCGTCACCTTGCCGTGTGCCGTGGCGACCTGGGTGGCACTCAGCGGCTGGTGCCAGACGTCGAAGAAGTTGCCCAGCGTGTAGACGCGCTGCGTCGGGGACTCGATGTGCATCACCCCGTCGGACGTGTGCGTGTGCAGCCAGTAGATGCATCGGCCGCCGGCGGCGATCGGGCCCTGCGGGGTCAGCTGCGTGCTCGAGCCAGGAATCCCGATCCCGGCCGGGATGGCCCGTGGCGCGCCGTTGACGAACACGAACAGGTGCGCGTGGATGTGGTAGACGAGCTGCTCGCTCGCGCCACACTGGATCCCGTCGACGGTCCCGGTCTGGGTCGTGCCCGCGGGGGCCAGCTGATCGCCCTGCTCGAGCGCGACGCCCTCGAACCCGGGCGTGGTAGACGACGCCGATCCGGTCGACGTGGTCGCAGGCGTCGAGGATGAGGCCGCGCTGGAGCTGCTCGAGGAGCCCGAGCTGGAGGAGCTGCTGCTGCCGCAGCCGGCCACCGCGAGGGCGATGGCGACCAGCGCCGCGGCGAGCAGGTGTGGGTGAGATCGGGGCCTCATCGGAGCTGAACGGTAGCGTGGACGCTTTTCCGCCCGCCCCGCTGCCGACGGTGGTAGCGTCAGCCGCATGAGCGACGCACCGCCGGTGTACGACCTCCCGATGACCACCGCGCTCGAGCTCCCGGGCATGCAGGTCAGCGAGAACATCGGCGTCTGCTACGGGCTGGTGGTGCGCAGCATGGGGCTCAGCGGCAGCGTTGCCGCCTCGTTCAAGGGGTTACGCCGCGGCGAGATCTCCCAGTACACCCAGCTGCTCGAGGACAGCCGGCGCCACGCCATCGATCGCCTGGTCGAGAACGCGCGCCTGATGGGAGCCGACGCCGTGATCGCGGTGCGCTTCGACTCCTCGGAGATCGGCCAGCAGTTCACGGAGATCGTGGCCTACGGGACGGCCGTCAAGCTGTCTCGCGCCAACCACTAGCGCCTCGGCATGCTGCTGAGCGACACCGACCGGGACCGGCTGGTGGAGGCGCTCGGCCGCCACTCCGCGGAGGGACGGCTCGGCGTGGAGGAGCTCGAGCGCCGGGTGGCCGTTGTGCTCGAGGCGCAGTCACGCGAGGAGGCGGTCGCCATGCTCATCGACCTGCCACCTCTCGCTGTCCCGTCGCCGGCGCGTCGCCGCGGGAAGGGGCATGGCGACGCCGACGTTCCGGCATCCGATTGGCTGCCGACCGGCGAGCGCTTTCGCGATCCACGGACCGATCGGATCATGCGCGTGTGGGTCGACACAGCCGGTGGTCGCCACTACGTGGCGGAAGCGCCGACGTAGCCAGAGCTTCCCGTTGCGGGCGAAGGTCCAGCCTGCGGCGCCTACCCCCGGCCGTTGCCGCCGAAGATCCTCAGCATGAACAGGAAGATGTTGAAGATGTCCAGGAAGATGCCGGCCGCGATCGGGATCGCACTCTGGGCATTGGCGCGCTGGAGACGGTTGAAGTCGAAGATCGTGAAGCCGCCGAAGATGACCAGGCCGAGCACGGAGTAGATCAGGTTCGCCTGCGGGATCGAGACGAAGATGGCGACGATACCGAACACGATCAGGCCCAGCAGGGCCCAGAACAGCACGCGCGCCCACGAGGACAGGTCGCGACGGGTCGCGTAGCCGAAGGCGCCGCAGGCGGCGACGAACCCGGCCGTGGCGCCGGCTGCCTGCCACAGGGCGGCGGGGTCGGCCTTGGCGTAGACGTTGAGAACCGGGGCGACGGCCATCCCCAGCAGCAGGCCGAGTGCGAACAGCAGCACAATCGCGAGCTGTTCCCTGCCGCGCGAGGCGGCGAAGTTCAGCCCGAAGATGCAGGCGAACGCGCCGATGAAGAACAGCAGCCCGGTGGACCCGGTCAGGTCGCGGGCGATGTACGCGCCGAGCGCCGTGAAGCCGACGGTCAGGGCGACGAGCCCCATCACCTGCCCGAAGACGGCACGAGACCGAGCGCCCGTGATCGGCTGGGTGCCAACCGCTACTTGGTTGTACGCGGGCATTTCAAGTTGCTCCTCGATCGTTTGAGTCCCTGGTGTTCCCTGGGTAATCGGAAAGGTAGACGATCGACTTAACGGGTTCCAGAAAGCGGACGGACCGCTGGGGGTGCGGCCCGTCCGGGTACGGGCGGTCGCGGGCTCTGGGCTGAGCCAGGCCGGGTTCTGCGCTCGCGTGCTCAGGTCCCCACCTGATGTCCGGTGCCCCGCATCGCTCCGCTCGCGCATCATATGCGCAGGATCAGCTAATGCGGCTCAGCGACGATTCGGGGCGAGAACAGGCCGAGCAGCGCATCCGAGATGACGGCGCTGTGAAGCCGCCGTCACCTGTCCCTGTCCTCCGCCGAGCTATGGCGGTCATTCCGTGGAAGCGGGCAGTTCCAGGCGACTCCCCGGTGCGCCTGGAACTGCTCCGCCCCCGATGATCGGGCCCGATCCCGATACCCGAAGCACTCACCCGCACAGCCAACTGCTGTGCGGCCAACCGGACCCGCAGCGGCCCAACGTCCCGCGCTGCGGTTTGAGTGTCCGGTGCGCAGCGGCCCCATGTTCCGCGCTGCGTTCATTGCCCCCGTTCGCCACGGCCCGATTTGCCGCGCAGCGAATTCCCTTGGTCCGGTTGAAGTGAGGTGCGGCCTTCATCCTGGCCACAAGGTATGCGCCGGAGAGCCTCCGAACTTGCGACATTTCTCACACTCGCGGTCGACTTGTCAGAATCGGGCGCGTGACCACGGGCTATACCCCGTTCCTGCGGCAGCTCGGGACGGTCGACGCGGAGGCGCTGGTGCATCAGGTGCGGCGCAAGGCCGTCCCCAAGGCGCAATCGATCCTTCACGCCGGTGCCGCCGGTGACGACGTGGTTCTGGTGCTGGCCGGCCGCGTGAAGCTGCTGGCGTACGGCACCGAGGGCCGCGAGGTGGTGCTGGCGATTCGCGGTCCCGGTGAGCTGATCGGCGAGATGGCCGCGCTCGGCGGCCAGCGGCGAACGGCCACGGCGATCGCGGTCGACGACGTCGAAGCGGGGTATCTGGGCGCAGATGAGCTGCGGGCGTTCCTGCTCGATCACCCCGACGCCGCGCTGGTGCTGATCAGGACGCTCGTGCGCCGCCTGGCCGAGGCCGACCGCGATCGGATCGACCTCGCCACCCAGGACAGCGTCGGCCGCGTGGCCAAACGCCTGCTGGAGCTGGCCATAGACCACGGGGCGCCGGCCGACCATGGGACGAGGATCGAGCTGTCCCTGAGCCAGGACGAGCTGGCCAGTTGGACGGGGGTGACGCGGGAGACGGTTTCGCGGGCCCTGCGACTGATGCGCGGCCTGGGGTGGGTGGCCACCGACCATCGGTCGATCACGGTCCTCGACCCGGCGGCGCTGCGGGAGCGCTGCGGTGCAGGCGAGGGCCGGCTGGGCTGAGAGCCTTTCTCAAAGACGCTCGCACGCGTAAACCCGTGCACGTGTCCTCGCGCGGGCGTAGGCTGGCGCCACATGGTCATGCGGCGCGAATCCGGAGGAGGGGTCATGCGCTTGAAGCTGTCACTGATGGGTGCCGCTGCGGCGGTCGTGTGCGCCCTGCTGGGAGCCCTTGCGGGCACCGCAGCGGCCACCGTCTACGGCGGTAAACCGACCTGCGTGCAATCCCGGCTGCTGTGTCAGGAGGTCTCTGACCCGAACTCGGCGTTCGGGAGCACCTACGTGGGCCACGACGAGCCTTCGAACCTCTTCTATTCCAACCAGCCGGGCTCCGGCAACCGGATGCGCTACGTGCTGACACTGCCGAAGGATCCGCCGCCGACGCCGATCACCGGCCGCTCGTACAACTTCATGCTCCATCCGGCGTTCTGGTTCGGCATGGCGATGTGCGACTCGCAGTCCTACCCGGAGCAGCTCCCGAGCTGCACGCCCGACAGCGACACCAACATCGCGCCGCTGGAGAGGCATGCGGGCACGGCGTTCATGGAGCTGCAGTTCTATCCGCCCGGGTGGGTGCAGCAGCTCAACGGCAGCAGCTGCGATGCCACCTCGTGGTGCGCGGCGCTCAACATCGACAGCCTGGCCCAGGACCCGATCAAGGGGACCAACCTGAACCTCGGCTGCCAGGGCAAGATCGGCGGCGTCGAGTACGTCAACTTCGCCTACCTGACCCGCAGCGGAAGGCCCCAGGGTCCTCCCGACCCGCTCAACTTCGATCCGGTCGAGCCGGGAATGCCGGACTCGGCGCAGGCTTTGTTCATGCACGGCGGCGACAAGCTCGTGGT
>JADGPN010000081.1 GCA_017882465.1 Solirubrobacteraceae bacterium | reverse complement strand
AGGTCGCGGACCGAGCCGATCTTCTGGTTGGCGATCAGGATGTAGGGGTCCTCGAGGACCGCTTCCATCCGCTCCTGGTCGGTGACCATGTAGGGCGAGATGTAGCCCTTGTCGAACTGCATGCCCTCGGTGAACTCGAGGTCCATACCGAACGTCTGGCCCTCCTCGACGTTGACCACGCCGTCCTTGCCGACCCTGTCGATGGCGTCGGCGATCACATCGCCGATCTCGTCATCACCGGCCGAGATGGTCGCCACACGGGCGATCTGCTCCTTGCCGGAGATGTCCTTGGCCAGCGACTCGATGTGCTTGACGACCTGCTCGACCGCGATCTCGATGCCGCGCTTGAGCGCCAGCGGATTGGCGCCCGCAGCGACGTTCTTGAGACCCTGGCGGACGATCGCCTGGGCCAGCACGGTCGCCGTCGTGGTGCCATCGCCGGCTACATCGTTGGTCGCCGTGGCGACCTCGCGGACGAGCTGCGCGCCCTGGTTCTGGAAGACGTCCTCGACCTCGATCTCACGGGCGATCGTCACGCCGTCGTTGGTGATCGTCGGGGCGCCGAACTTCTTGTCGAGGACGACGTAACGGCCCTTGGGGCCGAGCGTCACCTTGACCGCGTTGGCAACCGCGTCGACGCCCTGCTCGAGCGCCTTGCGTGCCTCCGCCTCGTACTTCAGTTCCTTGTGTGCCATGTGTTTAGTCGTTCTCCTGAGCTACTGAATCTTCGCGAGCACGTCGGACTCGCGGAGGACGAGGAGTTCCTCGCCATCCACCTTGATCTCGGTGCCGCCGTACTTGCTGTATAGGACCTCGTCGCCTTCGGACACGTCGACAGGCGTGCGCTTGCCGGTGTCCTCGTTGACCTTGCCGTCACCGACGGCGAGAACCTTGCCCTTCTGGGGCTTCTCCTTGGCGGTGTCGGGCAGGACGATCCCACTCGCGGTGGTCTCCTCCTCCTCGATCGCCCTGACGATCAGCCGATCGCCTAGGGGCTTGAGCTTCATCTGATGCAACCTCCGGGTGGAAGGGAATCTTGCTTACGGTCTTGGCACTCGCGAGGGCAGAGTGCCAACGACACTGACTATAGCTAGTAACGGCGGCGATTCAAGGGCAATTTGGCACTCTCTGGTGAAGAGTGCCAGCGCTCGGCGCGATCCGCCGCGGCGATCCTGCCCGGAGGCGGCGGCTCAGTTCTGCGCCCCGCCGAGCCCGTGCAGCCGGTCACGCAACTCGGGGGGCTTCTCGATGATCTGCGAGAAGCGCACGACCGTCACCGTGTCATCCATGGTGACCTTGCGTCCGTAGATCTGCTCGAGGAAATGGACCATCTCGTCGACGCGGCGGAACTCGGGGTTGTCGTGCTCGATGTCCCGGGGCGACAGATCCTTGACGCGCTTGACCTCGACCTGGTCGATGACGGCGTGGAAGATCTTCTCCCGCGGCGAGTGCTGGTAGCCGATCGTCACGAGCACGCAGTCGTTCTTGCGGTACTTGTGCGACTTGTCACCGAGCCGGATCGTCGCCGTCTTGCGGCCGCGGCGCAGCTGATCGGCGAACACCGACGAATAGAAGTTCAGGACGCGCACGCCCGCCAGCCTACCGATCCGCTGCCATTCGCGACAGCGCGCGGGCGACCATCTCCCGTTCGCCGGCGTACGTGAGCGCGTTCATGGCCTGCTCCAGCGGCATCCAGCGCGCCTCCTCGATCTCCCCGTCGTGGTCCTCGAGATTCCCCGAGCGGTACTCGAACAGGTAGAAGGTCACCCGCTTGGACACGCGGCGGCCGAGGCGCCGATGCCAGTAACGGACGTCTCCGAGCTTCTCGACCAGCTCGCCGTGCACCCCGGCCTCCTCGCGGACCTCGCGCGTCGCCGCCTGCTCGGCGGTCTCGCCGCCGTCAGGGTGGCCCTTGGGGAGGCCGAGCACGCGATTGCCGTCCGCGTCTCGCTTGACCGGGACGACGACGATCACCTCGCCCTCCCGGACGACCACACCCCCGGCCGAGAAGTCGGCCTCAGTAGACGTATCGCTCGAGGGCGGCGGAGTCATGAACGATCAGCTTGCCACGCCCTTGCGTGATGATTCCCGCTCGCTCCAGCACGGCGAGGAAGCGGCTGGCCGACTCTCGCGAGGATCCCGCCAGCTGCGCGAGGTCGGCCTGAGTCGAGGTGATCAGCACATCGACGTCGGCCGCGCCCTCCGTCCGGGCAGCGGCGACGAGCTGACCGAGTACGGCCGCAACCCGGCTCTGGACCGTCTGGAAGGACTGCCGGGCCAGACGCTCGTTGGTCTCCCGCAGGCGCCGCCCAAGGGCGCCGACGAGCTTGACCGCCATGTCCGGGTGCTGGCGCAGCAGGCGGCGCATGTCGCCGCCCAGAATCGCGATCGCCTCGGTGTGGCCGATCGTCTCGATCGTCGCCGAGCGCCTCTCGTTGTCGAACATCGCCAGCTCGCCGAAGATGTCTCCGGGCCGGAAGGTCGCGAGCGTGATCGAGCGTCCGTCGGAGTGCTCGCGGATGGCCCGAGTGCGACCGGACCGGACGACGTAGCAGGTGTCGCTCTCGTCGCCCTCGCGAAACACGATCTCGCCGGGGTCGAAACGGCGGGGCACCGTCACCTCGGCGATGCGCGCCAGCTCCTCCTCGCCCAGCGTGGAGAAGACCGGCACGCGCTTGAGCAGCTGGACGGTGTCATCGCTGGTCCTCGACACGAGGCAGGAATACCACACGCGGCGGGCGGCCGTTCAGCGAGTGTCCGCCGACGCAGCCACCGGTGCCGTTATCTTCCTGGCGTGAGCGCTCGCCTCCGTCTCGCCCTGGCCACGGCCACAGTGCTCCTGGCCGCGCTGTCGGCGCCCGCCACGGGAGTGGCCGCCCAGCGGGCGAGCACCGGGCCCACGGCGGCCCAGATCCGGATCGCCACCCGGCGCGCCGTGAACTCGCCGAACCTATGGGCGACGGTCAACATCTGCAACACCACCCGCCACCCCGGCATCGTCGGGATCCGGGTGCAGATGCCGGGCCTCGGCTTCACCTCACGCCTGTACACCGACGTGCGGCTCGAGTATTGGTCGCTGTCCGGCAAACGCTTCCAGCCCGTCCCAGGCGGGGGGGACTCGGGACTGATCTCGCTGGGCCGGGCGAACCGGGGCACCCCTCAGGGCGGCGTCATGTTCTCGGTCAAGTCGCCCACCGCCGGGGGCCACTACGTGTTCAGGGGCGTGGCCACGTTCGAGTGGAAGCGGAGCGGCAGGTTGCTGGCGAAGACGGTGCGCACGACGGGCCACGGCTACAAGCACGTCGATTTCGGCGATCCCGCCGGTCACAACGCCGGGACCTGCACGATCGGCTAGCGCCCCGACCGACCGGGCGCGCGGGGCGTCTCAGGTCGCGAGCGCGGCGAACAGCCTGGGGTCGTTCGTGATCACGCCGGTGACGCCCAGCGCCTCGAGCGCGCGAAGGCGCGGCAGCTCATCCACTGTCCACACGTAGAGCTCGCCGCCGGCCGAGCGGATGCTCTCGACCAGCCGCGGGGTGACGAAGCGCCACTGCGCCATCAGGGCGTCGCAGTGCCCGGCGCGCATCGCCGCCGAGGCCCGACCGGGAAGCACCAGGCGGGCGACGCGCAGCGCCGCCAGGGCGGGCAGCGCCAGGGCCGGCGACTGGGTCGGATCGCGGCGGAGCTTGGGAATCGACCAACCGAGCCGCAGCGCAGGCTCCGCGGCGCGGATGCAGGCGAGGCTCGAGCGATACTGAGAGGAGATCAGCGTGCGCTCGATCAGCCTGTGAGTGCGGAGCGCCTCGACCACCCGCAGCTCGTACCCCGGAAGCTTGAGGTCGACGTCGAGCTCAACCCCCGCGAACGCCTCCGAGGCGAGATGGGCCAGGCCCTCGTCGAGCGAGTGCGGCACCCGGCCTCCGGCGTCCTCATAGTCGTGGGCCAGGATCAGGCCGTCGCCCTCGCGCTCGGGGAGGACGTCGAACTCGATCATGTCCACCCCCACCGCCAGTGCGGCGTCGAAGCTCTGACGCGTGTTGCCCGGCGCGATCAGATCAGCGCCCTTGTGCCCCACCCGCCTCAGGCTCGGCTCCACCCGCCTCAGGCTCGGCTCGGTCATCCCTAAGCGCTCAGCGTCAACCGCCGCGGACCCTGCTGGAAGCCGAGCGCGACGAGCTTGGGGTGCAGCGGCGAGGCCATCGCGGGCTCGCCGTCGACCTTCTCGAGCGCCACTCGCTTGATTGCACCCCGCATCACCTGCTCGACGAGCGCCTCCAGCGAGCGTTCGAGACGCTGGTCGCCGAGCCCGACCAGCGTCTGCAGCGCCTTGCCGCCGCGCTCGAGGTAGACGATCGGCTCGCCGGCGCAGAGGACCACGTAGGCGCCCCCCACTCGCGACGGGCGTCGCCCGTCTTCGGCGGCGCGTTTGGGCCAGGGCAGCGCGGCGCCGTACGGCTGGGCAGGATCGATCGCCGCCAGCACCACCGGCGCCCCCTCGTCGGTCGTCTGTGCCCGCAGGCGCTCGACCGCTCCCGGGAGCGCGAACTGTGCCCCGCCGAGACCCTCGACGAAGTACCCGCGACGCGCGACCCCGAGCGTCTCGAGCTGCGAGAGCTCGGGATAGATGGCCGAGAACCCACCCGCGATGCCCTCGGCCAGGACCTGCTCGCGGGTCAGGATCCCGTAGCGCTCCAGCAGCAGCTCGCCGCTCGCCCGCCGGCGCCCGACCGGGTCGCTCACCCCTGCGAACAGCGACTCGGTCAGCGACCAGCGTCCCTGAACCTGAGCCGCTGCGCCGCCTCGGCGGCGGGCGGCAAAGCGCCCGCTGCGGCCGGTGCGCACCCGGTCGCGCTGTGCCCGGGCGAGCGTCAGTCGCGGCGCCCGCAGCGGCGCGAACGCGTCGTTGGTCGCCTCCGCGGCCCAGACGAGATCCCACAGCGCCTCCTGCAGCCGCTCCGGCGCGAGTTCGAGGTCGGCCAGGAGATCGGTGAAGAAGCACGCTCCGGACGCGAGCCGCTCGCGGACAAGGGCGTGATCGGGCGTGTCGACGGCCGGCCCCTTGAAGGCCGGCGGTCCGAGGAGCGGCGCGTCGTCGCGGAAGTACAGCGTCACCCGACCAGATCGGCGACCCAGGGCGCCGGCGCCGATCCACACGATCTCGCCACTCGAGCAGAGCTGGTCCATCCAGGAGGGGGAATAGGCCCCGACTCGGCGCGGCAGGACGTCCCGCTCCCACGCCTCCGCCGGCAGCGCCAGGCCCTGCAGCGGCACCAGCACCTCACGCAGGCGATCGATGCCGGCACCGCCGGCGGGGTGCCGGTCGACCCCCTGCCAGGCGGGCAGGAAGCGAGCCAGCGCCCGCTGATCGGCGGGCTCGATCTCCTTGCGCAGGACGGCGAGCGAGGCGCGGCGCAGTCGCCGCAGGACCTCGGGATCGCACCACTCCCGCTCAGTACCGCCGGGACGAAGCTCGCCCCGGACCAGCTCACCGGCCCGCTCCAGCTCGCCGAGCGCGGCCGAGCAATCGATGCGGTAGCGACCGCGGACCTCGGCCGTCGTGAACGGGACCTGGGTGGCGGCAAATCGCTTCAGCAGCTTGACCAGCGCCCGCGGGACGTCCTCGAGGAACGCGGCCGGCAGGCCTCCGGGGGGAACGACGCCGAGTGCGTCGCGGTAGAGACCGGCGTCGGCCGCGTCGATCCAGCGCTGCTCCCCGGCGACGCGAACGGGCACCGCCCGGCGCTCGGCGCTCAGGTCCTCGAGCATCCGGCGGGCGTCGAGCCCGGCGTGCACGCGAGCCCCCGCTTCCGCTTCGGTCAGGTCGCCGATCCGCCGCAGAACGTCGTGCAGGCCGTCGCGGGTCGCCGCCCGGGCGCGATCGGAGAGGTGCTGGAGGTCCTCCTCGACCTGAGCCAGCGCGCCCGGGTCGATCAGGTCGCGCAACTCCTCCTGGCCGAGCAGCTCTCGCAGCAGGTCGCGGTCCAGCGACAGGGCCGCCGCGCGCCGCTCGGCATTCGGCGTGTCGCCCTCGTACATGTAGGTCGCCACGTAGTCGAACAGCAGCGAGGAGGCGAACGGCGAGGCGGTCGGGGTCTCGACCTCGACCATCGACAGCTCCCGCCGGTGCAGCTTGGTCAGCAGCTCGACCAGCCCGGAGACATCGAGCACGTCCCGCAGGCACTCGCGATAGGTCTCGAGCACGATCGGGAACTCGCCGTACTTCTTGGCCACCTCGAGCAGCGACTGGGACTTCAGCCGCTGCTGCCACAGCGGAGTTCGCTTCCCGGGCCGGGCCCGCGGGATCAGCAGCGCTCGGCCGGCGTTCTCACGGAAGCGCGCTCCGAACAGCGCCGAGGAGGCGAGCTCGCCCACGACGCGGTCCTCGATCTCGTCGGGGTCGAGCAGCACCAGCTCCGCGCCCGGAGGCTGCTCGGCATCGGGGAGGTGGACGATGATCCCGTCATCGGACCAGATCGCGTCCGATTCGAGGCCCAGCTCGTCGCGGATGCGGGCACTGAGGGCCAGGCCCCAGGCAGCATGGACGCGGCCCCCGAACGGCGAGAGCACGCACAGCCGCCAATCGCCGATCTCATCCCGGAAGCGCTCGACGACGATGGCCCGGTCGGATGGGATCACGCGGGTGGCGGCCTGCTGCTCGAGCAGGAAGTCGACCAGGTTCCGGGCGGCCCGCGGGTCGAGGTCGTAAGCGGACTCGAGCGATTCCGGCGCCTGGTCGACAGCCCAGCGCGCGAATGCCCCGATCGCCTCGCCGAGCTCCTTGGGGCGGCCGATCGAATCTCCCTTCCAGAACGGCACGGCTCCGGGCAGCCCTGGGGCCGGGGTGACGATCACGCGATCGCGGCCGATCTCCTCGATCCGCCACGTGGTCGCTCCGAGCAGGAACGTCTGGCCCGGACGCGCCTCGTACACCATCTCCTCATCGAGCTCGCCGACACGGCGGCCGTCGGGCAGGGTCACCGTGAACAGGCCGCGGTCGGGAATCGTGCCCGCGTTGGTGACCGCGAGCTGGCGCGCACCGGGCCGGGGACGGATGGTGCCGCCGACCCGGTCCCAGATGATCCGCGGCCGCAACTCGGCGAACTCGCTCGACGGGTAGCGGCCGTCGAGCATGTCGAGCACGTTCTCAAGCTGGCCCCGGCCGAGCTCGGCGAAGCTGTGTGTGCGGGTGACCAGCGCATACAGGTCGTCGACGGCGACCGGCTGATCGTCGCCCGCGGCCGCCGCGATCGCGACCACCTGCTGGGCGAGGACGTCGAGCGCGTTGCGGGGCACCACCGTCGCCTCGATCGCGCCCTCACGCATCCGTCGCGCCACGACCGCGCACTCGAGCAGGTCGGCGCGGAACTTGGGGAAGATCCGGCCGCGGCTGACGTCACCGACCGAATGACCGGCGCGGCCGATCCGCTGCAGGCCGCGGGCCACGGACTTGGGCGACTCGACCTGGATCACCAGGTCGACTGCGCCCATGTCGATGCCCAGCTCGAGGCTGGAGGTCGCCACCAGGCACGGCAGCTCGCCCCCTTTCAGCAGCTCCTCGACCACCAGGCGCTCCTCCCGGGCGAGGGAGCCGTGGTGCGCGCGGGCCAGCTCCTCCCCGGCGAGATCGTTGAGTCGCAGCGCCAGGCGCTCTGCGCCGCGGCGGTTGTTGACGAACAGGATCGTCGAGCGATGGGCGCGGATCAGCTCCAGCAGCTCGGGGTAGATGGCGGGCCAGATCGACCGCCGCGTGGCCTCGGTCCCGCCCATCAGCGGGTCGATCTCCGGGGCCGCCGTATCGTCGGGCTCGGTCATCGACTCGACCGGGACGTGGATCTTGAGGTCGAGCTCCTTGCGCACCCCGGTGTCCACGATCCGGCAGCTGCGGCTCGGACCGACCATGAAGCGGCCGACCTCCTCGAGCGGATTCTGGGTTGCCGACAGGCCGATGCGCTGCACGTCGCGCCCGGCGGCCTGCGTCAGGCGCTCGAGGGTGAGCGCCAGGTGGGCGCCGCGCTTGGTCGAGGCCACGGCGTGGATCTCGTCGACGATGCACCACTCCGTCCCGGCGAACATCTCCTGGGCCCGTCCGGTGAGCATCAGATACAGCGACTCGGGCGTCGTGATCAGGATGTCGGGCGGCTCGCGCAGCATCGCCTGGCGCTCACGCTGGGGAGTGTCGCCGGTTCGCACCGCCACGCTGATCTCGGCTCCGACGCCCCGCAGCGGAGCCCGGAGGTTGCGCTCGATGTCGTAGGAGAGCGCCTTCAGAGGGGAAACGTAGACCAGCCGCGTGCGACGGTCTGCGCGCGCCGGGGGCCGGCCGGCGCCGGCTGACTGCTCGGCGGATAGGCGGTCGATCGCCCACAGGAACGCGGCCAGCGTCTTGCCCGATCCGGTGGGCGCGGAGATGAGGACGTGCTCGCCGCTGGCGATCGCGGGCCACGCCTGGGCCTGGGCCGGAGTGGGGGCCGCGAACGCGCCCAGGAACCACTCACGCACCCGGGGGCTGAACGCTGAAAGGGGCACGTTCGCAGCGTAGCGACGCGGACTTCTACCTACCCGGATGCCGGGTGGCTACGGTTGGCGATCAACCCTTCGGCCATGAACCTTGGCGGTTGTGCGACCGCCTCGAGAGGCGATCATCAGACCGGCGGAGAGGAGCACCAGATGACAGCGACAGACACGTCGCGCTTCAGCGAGATCTACCGACGCTCGTTGCAGCAGCCCGAGGAGTTCTGGGCTGAGGCCGCCGCCGAGATCGATTGGATCAAACCGTGGACCCGCGTCCTCGATGACTCCAGAGCGCCTTTCTACCGGTGGTTCGCCGGCGCTCAGCTGAACACCTGTTACAACGCGCTCGACCGTCACGTCGACGGTGGGCGGGCCGACCAGCTCGCGCTGATCTACGACTCGCCCCTCACCGGCTCCTCCACCACCTACACCTACCGCGAGCTGCGCGACGCGGTGGCCACGTTCGCCGGCGCGCTCGCCGATGCCGGGGTGCAGAAGGGCGATCGGGTCATCATCTACATGCCGATGGTGCCGGAGGCCGCGATCTCGATGCTCGCCTGTGCGCGGATTGGGGCCATCCACTCGGTCGTCTTCGGGGGCTTCGCCGCGAACGAGCTCGCGACTCGGATCGAGGACGCGACGCCGAAGGTCGTGGTGTCGGCCTCGTGCGGGATCGAGCCCGGTCGGGTGATCGCCTACAAGCCCCTGCTCGACGCGGCGATCGATCTCGTCGAGGCCAAGCCGGACCGGTGCATCATCCTCCAGCGACCGCAGCTCGAGGCCGAGCTGCAGCCGGGTCGCGACATCTCCTGGGCGGACGCGATCGCGGCCGCCGAGCCGGCCGATTGCGTCCCGGTCGAGGCCACCGACCCGCTGTACATCCTCTACACCTCGGGCACCACCGGCGAGCCGAAGGGGATCGTGCGCGACAACGGCGGCCACGCCGTGGCGCTGAAGTGGTCGATGAAGAACATCTACGACGTCAACCCGGGCGAGGTCTACTGGGCCGCGTCGGATGTGGGCTGGGTCGTGGGCCACTCCTACATCGTGTACGCGCCGCTGCTGCACGGCTGCACCACGATCCTGTTCGAGGGCAAGCCGGTGGGCACACCCGACCCGGGCGCGTTCTGGCGCGTGATCGAGGAGCACGGCGTGAGCACGATGTTCACCGCCCCAACTGCGTTCCGGGCGATCCGCCAGCAGGACCCCGAGGGCGAGCACATCGCGCGCTACGACCTGTCGAAGTTCCGGATCCTGTTCCTGGCCGGCGAGCGCTGCGATCCCGAGACGCTCCACTGGGCCGAGCGCAAGCTGTCGCGGCCGGTGATCGACCACTGGTGGCAGACGGAGACCGGATGGGCGATCGCGGCCAACTGCATGGGCATCGAGCCGATGCCGGTCGTCGCCGGTTCGCCGACGCTGCCGGCGCCGGGCTGGGACCTGCGCGCCGTCGACGCAGAGGGCAACGAGGTGGAGCCTGGCCAGACCGGCGCGCTGGTGGTCAAGCTGCCAATGCCCCCCGGGGCCACGCCGACGCTCTGGAACGCCGACGAGCGCTTCCGGTCCACGTACCTGATGTCGTTCCCGGGCTACTACCAGACGGCCGACGCGGGCTTCATCGACGACAAGGGCTACGTGTTCGTGATGGCGCGGACCGACGACATCATCAACGTCGCCGGTCACCGGCTCTCGACCGGGGCGATGGAGGAGGTCCTCGCCGAGCACCCGGACGTGGCCGAGTGCGCCGTGATCGGGCCGGCGGACGAGCTCAAGGGTCAGCTGCCGGTCGGCTTCCTGGTGCTCAAGGCCGGCGTCGATCGCCCGCACGAGGAGATCGTGGCCGAGGTCGTGACGATGGTCCGCGACCGGATCGGCGCCGTCGCGGCCTTCAAGACCGCGACCGTCGTCGAGCGGCTGCCCAAGACCCGCTCGGGCAAGATCCTGCGCGGAACGATGCGCTCGATCGCCGACGGCAAGGAGTACAAGGCCCCGGGGACGATCGACGATCCCGCGATCCTGAGCGAGATCGACGTGGCGCTGCACGAGATCGGCTACCCGCAGACGGCGGCGGCCGAGGGGCCCTCAGCCTAACCCGGCGGCTCGGGCGTCATGAACGCGAGCGCGGAGCTCAGCCCCGCGCTCGCGCGCAGCGTCGCGATCCTGCGGCCCGGCTGCACGGCGGGCTTGATCTGACCGACGAGGTCACCGAGTCGCGTGGTTAGCGCGTCGAGGTCCTCGACGATCACCACCAGGCCCCAGAAGCGCGCCGGGCCGGGCGGGGCATCGCGGGCCTCGACCAGCTCCAGGATCGCCGGTCCCAGACGCCGGAATCCCTGGCGAAATCCGCCCGCCGCGGGCTTGCCGCCCGCTGGGCATCCGGCCGCGCCGACACGGGCGGCGCCCGCGTCAACCAGATTGGTCCGCCGCAGGGGCATCCCGGCTCGCTCCAGCGCGCCACTCGTGCGCTCGAAGTCGGGGGTCAGGACGACCACGTGGTCGAGCGCCACGCCCCCGTTGGGGTGCTCGCTGGACCCCGGCTCCGCGAGTGGGGGCTCGATGACGCTCGTGGGCAGACCGTCGAGGTCCGTGATCCCGGGGGCGATCCCGCTCAGAGCCCAGGAGACGATCCCCTCGCCGGCAGCGCCGAGGCGAAGCACGACGCCGCCGAGCCTGACGCTCGCGTCCCGCACGGCGAAGCTCAGGGCTTCCCAGCGCTCGGGCGGGTCAGCGAGGCCGAGCTCGGCCAGCCGCGGGCGGCCGGCGCCGCTCACCGCTCCGCCATCTCCCCCG
This sequence comes from Solirubrobacteraceae bacterium, assembly GCA_017882465.1. GTDB lineage: Bacteria > Actinomycetota > Thermoleophilia > Solirubrobacterales > Solirubrobacteraceae > Palsa-465. The sequence continues at coordinate 4,703 of JADGPN010000081.1, read as the reverse complement.
CCGTCGCGATCACCTCGTCCATCATCGCCTCCGTCAGCCGGCCGGTGAACGTGTTCTGCTGGCTGGGGTGGTAGCAGCCGAGCAGCGGCAGGCGCTCGGCGGCCAGGACCGCGCCATGCCCGAAGCGCGGCTTGGGCCTCGGCACCGGGAGGCCCGCCGCGGCCCGCGTGCGCAGTGCCGCATCCCAGGCGAAGCCGCCCAGGCACACGATCACCCGCACCCGATCGAGCAGCTCCAGCTCGCGCACGAGGTAGCCGGCGCACGTGTCGCGCTCGGCGATCGTCGGGCGGTTGGCCGGCGGCGCACAGCGCACCGCCGCGGTCACGAAGCAGTCGCGCAGCGACAGCCCGTCGCCGGCTGAGACCGAAGTCGGCTGGTTGGCGAAGCCGCCGCGCCACAGCGCGGCGAACAGCCAATCCCCCGAGCGGTCGCCGGTGAACACACGCCCGGTCCGGTTGCCCCCGTGCGCCGCGGGGGCCAGTCCCAGCACGAGCACGCGCGCAGCCGCGTCGCCGAAGCCGGTGACGGGCCGGCCCCAGTAGCGCTCGTGGGCGAAAGCGGGCCGGCGCATGCACGCAACCTCCTCACGCCAGGCCACGAGCCGCGGGCACCGCCGGCACTCGACGATCTCGCGGCCCAGCGCCTGCAGGGCGCTCGGCTCCGGCCGGATGCGCGGCGGCGAGCTCAATGCTGTGCCAGGACCCCGATGATCAGCCTGTCGATCACGGGGGCCAGCTCGAGCACGTCGGCCGGATCGCCCAGGGATCCGGCCGTCAAGCGAGCGCCCGCGCTCATCGCTTGAGCGCCCGGCCGTACTGACGCTCGTAGTACTCGCGGTAGACCCCAGACCGGATCGGATCCCACCACCAGTCGTTGTCCCGGTACCACGCGACGGTGCGCTCGAGTCCTTCCGCGAACCCCATGCGGGCCTTCCATCCAAGCTGCTGCAGCTTCGCCGAGGCGAGCGAATAGCGGCGATCGTGCCCCAGCCGATCGGTGACGTACTCGATCAGCGACTCGTCGCGTCCGCTGAGCCCGAGGATCCGCCGCACCACCTCGATGTTCTCGCACTCGTCCGGGCCGCCGCAGTTGTAGGCCTCGCCAGGGAGGCCGTGCGCGAGCGCGTGCCCGATCCCGTGCCCGAAGTCCTCGACGTGGAGCCAGTTGCGGACGTTGCGGCCGTCACCGTAGACGGGCAGGCGATCCCCGGCCAGGGCGTTCAGGATCATCAGCGGGATCAGCTTCTCCGGATACTGATACGGGCCGTAGTTGTTGGAGCCGCGGCAGATCACCGCCTCGAGCCCGAAGGTGTGGAAGTAGCTCGACACGAGCAGGTCCGCGCCGGTCTTGGTGGCGCTGTAGGGCGAGGACGGCTGCAGCGGCGACTGCTCCGTGAACGAGCCCTCCTCGATCGAGCCGTAGACCTCGTCGGTCGAGACCTGGACGTAGCGCATTCCTTGCCGGCGGGCCGCCTCGAGCAGGACATGGGTGCCCTGCATGTTGGTGACGATGAAGCCCTCGGGGTCGGAGATCGAGCGGTCGACATGAGTCTCGGCGGCGAAGTTGACGATCGCCTCGCAGCCCTCGGCGGCGCCGGCGACGGCGACGGGGTCCTCGATCGCACCGTGGACGAACCGGATCTGGTCGATCACGTCGTGAAGGTTCTCGCGACGGCCGGCGTAAGTGAGCTTGTCGAGCACCGTCACGTCGTCGCCGTGCTCGTTCACGCGCAGGCGCACGAAGCTCGAGCCGATGAAGCCGGCGCCCCCACAGACGAGCAGCTTCACGAGGGCACCCCCGCCTCCATGAACGCCGCCAGTCCCTCGCGCCAGGGTGGAAGCTCGGGAACGCCCGGGCGCTCGCTGCGCAGCACGCTGTAGGCCGGGCGCGGGGCCGGGCGCCCGAGCGCGGCGGTGCTGCCGGGCAGAACGTGGCAGCTCAGACCGGCGTTCGAGACCACCTCTCCGGCGAGCTCATACCAGGAGCACCTGCCGCCGCCGGCCACGTGGACGATCCCCTCGATCGGATCCCTGGCCAGCGCCACCAGGGCCGGGGCGAGGTGACCCGTGAAGGTCGGGCACCCGACCTGATCGTCGACCACGGTGAGTTCCTCGCGCTGACGGGCGAGCCTCAGGATGGTGGCCGGGAAGCACGGGCCACCGGCTCCGAACAGCCACGCGGAGCGGACGATCGTGTGCCGGCCGGAAGCCGACCGGGCCACCGCCAACTCCCCGGCGAGCTTCGAGCGCCCGTAGGCCGACTCCGGTGCGGTCGGATCCGACTCCAGGTACGGACTGCGCTTGGCCCCGTCGAACACGTAGTCGCTGGAGATGTGGATCGTCCATGCCCCCTGCGCCGCCGCGGCGCGAGCGACGTTCCCGGCGCCCGGCCCGTTGACGGCCACGGCCTGATGCTCCTTCTCCTCGGCGCCGTCGACGTCGGTGAAGGCAGCGCAGTTGACCACCACATCGGGCGCCAGCTCGCGCGTGATCGCGTCTACTGCGGCGGCGTCGCTGATGTCGAGCTCCACGCGCGGCAAGGCGATCGGCTCGAGGCCGGCCGCTGCGGCGGCGGTGAGGACGTCGCGCCCGAGCATCCCGGCCGCGCCGGTGACCATTAGTCGCATCGGCGGACAAGGGTAGACGGGTGAGGACCGAAACGTCCTGTTTCTCCACCTGGCCAAATGCCGGAACGCGTACTTGGCCCAGGGGGCGTGGCGATCGAACCCCAGAGGGGGTACACATCCCAGGGTGGATGAGCTGATCGCAACGCCGCCGATCGCCGGATACCGCGTGCCGGCGGGATGTTGCGACGAGCTGCTCGAGGACGACGGCCGGCCGCGGCCTCACGCGGCGCCGCTGATGGCGACCCTGACCCGCCTCGGCCCCGAGGCACTCGCGGCGGCGGGGCATCGCCGGGACACGATCTTCATGCAGCAGGGGATCACGTTCGAGGTCGCCGGCACCGACGGCGAGCGCCGCGACCGGGCGTGGCCGCTGGACCTCGTGCCCAGGGTGCTGCCGGCCGACGAATGGACCGGGATCAAACGCGGGCTGGCTCAGCGCATCCGCGCGCTGAACGCGTTCGTCGACGACGTCTATCACGCGCACGAGATCGTCCGGGCCGGAATCGTGCCGTGGTCGCTGATCGTCAGCCGGCCGAGCTTCGCCCGCCCGGTCCACGGCGTTCGGCCTCCCGGAGGCGTCTACTGCCATGTCTCCGGCTGCGACCTCGTGCGCGGAGGCGACGGTCGCTGGAGAGTGCTCGAGGACAACGTCCGCACGCCGTCGGGCATCTCGTACGTGCTCGAGAACCGGCTCGCGATGACGCGACTGCTCCCGGAGCTGTTCGCAGGGCACCGCGTGCGCGCCGTCAACCACTACCCCTCGCTGCTGCTCGACGCCCTGCAATCGGTGGCCCCGGCCGCGGAGGTCGAGCCGACCGTCGTCGTGTGGACCCCGGGCTCGTTCAACGCTGCCTACTTCGAGCACGCATTCCTGGCGCGGCAGATGGGAGTCGAGCTGGTCGAGGCCGGCGACCTGGTCGTGCGCGACGCTGTCTGCTATATGCGCACGACCGCGGGCCTGCAGCGCGTGCACACCATCTATCGCCGGCTCGACGACGACTTCATCGACCCGCTCGAGTTCCGGCCCGACTCGATGCTCGGCGTCCCCGGATTGGTGCGGGCCTACCGCGCCGGCACCGTGGCGATCGCCAATGCAATCGGCACCGGCGTCGCCGACGACAAGGCGGTCTACCACTTCGTGCCGGAGATGATCCGTTTCTACCTCGCTGAGGAACCGATCCTCGACAACGTCCCCACCTACCTGCTGACCGACCAGACCATTCGCAAGCACGTGCTCGGCCGCCTCGGCGAGCTGGTCGTCAAACCGACGTCCGAATCGGGTGGCAAGGGAGTTTTCATCGGCCCGCACGCGAGTGCGCAGGAGCGTAGCCGACAGGCCGAGCTGATCGAGCAGGCACCCGAGCGCTTCATCGCCCAGGAGCTCGTCCATCTCTCGACCGTGCCGACCGAGACCGAGGACGGGCGGCTCGTCCCCCGGCACGTCGACCTGCGCCCGTTCGCCGTGTTCGGGGAGGAGATCCGGATCGTCCCCGGAGGCCTGACCCGAGTCGCGTTGCGCGAGGGGTCGATGATCGTCAACTCCTCGCAGGGCGGAGGCTCGAAGGACACCTGGGTGCTCGATGACGGCAGCACCACCGAGCTGGCGACGGGCACGCCCACTGCCCACCGCCCACCGCGGCTCCCGGACATCCGCTACGGCGGCTGGCATGGACAGGAGCAACAACAACAACAGACCCACGGTCGGCCCGCCGGCGGCGGGCCGACGGCCGCGAAGGACTGATCCGCCGATGCTCGCGCGGATCGCCCAGGAGCTGTTCTGGCTCGGCCGCGACCTGGCCCGCGCGGAGCACACCGCGCGCATGCTGGACGGCGTGTTCCACGCCGATGTCGCCGGCGACCCGAGCGATCAGGGGATCGCGCTGGGCTGGGAGGGCGTGCTGGCGATCATCGGAGCCCGCGCGCCGGCCCGGGGCCGGAAGAGCGACAACGGGCGCGAGGACGGCCATTCCGGCGTGGCCCGGGAGCCGCCCCCGCGCGCCACCGGACCGCTCGGGCGCAGTGAGGTGGCGCGGCTGCTCACTCTCGACCCCGGGACTCCGGCCTCGGTGGTCTCCTG
>JADGPN010000334.1 GCA_017882465.1 Solirubrobacteraceae bacterium | reverse complement strand
GCGGTTGCGGGCACGGGCTATGCGGTCACCTGCGCGTATGACAACGTGCCAGGTGCCACGCTGCTCGTCCCCTACTGGCGCGTGTCGCTGAACGGCGCCACGGGCGCCCCCATTCCGAGCGGCGGCATCGACACCCTCGTGTCGATGGTCAACGTTTCCTCGCCCGGTCTGATCGCGCACGTGACGGTGTGGAACAAGTACTCCCGCGCGGTCCTCGACTTCAACGTCCCGATGACCGGCAAGGACGTCGTGTCGTTCTCGATGCGCGACATCATGAACGGGCATCTGAACGTCAACTACACGCAGGTGATGGACTTCCTCGGGGCCGGCACTGGCGACCCGTGCGGCATCAACCTCTCGACGAGCCCGACGGTCTACCTGCCGATCGTCGGCTTTGGCACCCACGATTTCATCCGGTTCTCTCACCCGGAAGCGCCATCAGGGACGGGCTCCGACGCTTGGACGTCCATCTCGGTGTATGCGGCTGACGCGATCGCCGGGTTCCGCAACAGGGTGTGGGACTCGCTCGACGAGTCGGGCGACGTCACGTCGCTCAACACCCCCGGCACGAACGTTCTCGACACCGACAACCCGGCTTGCGGCCTCGGCAGCAGCAACGGTGACGGCGTTTTCAAGACCGACCTTTCGGGCTACCTGACGATCGACGTCGTCAACTACTGCACGAACTACTTCCCCGAGCAAACCAACTTCTACGACGAGGACGCGATCGCGACGGCGGGCTGGACCCAGATCCTCGGATGTAATCTTATCGCCGAAGGCGGCAACTGCTTCTTCAACACCCCGAACGCGCTGATCGGCGACATCTTCTACATCGATCCGGCCTCGACGGGCGGCAACATCAGCGGCGACCAGGCGATCGCGATCGAGTTTGACTCCCGTCTCGGGTGGACTTTACCGGCGGGAACACTTCCTCCGAAGACCTTCTTCGGCAAGTTCGTCAACGCCAGCGGCTGCGCTGGTGAGAAGAACGGCACCGGCTGCGCCACGGGCTTCGCTGCGAACGTGCCGGCGGCCTACAGGTTCCCCGGTGACGGCCGCGAGCCGCTCAGCGACCGCTACGGCTTCCGCTACCTCAACGACGCGGCGCAAGGCCTCCAGACGTGGGTTCTCGTGTGGCGCAGCGATGCTTATCAAGACACCAGCATCTCCACCGGCCTCCCGGCCGCTGGAGCCACGAACAACCTCTGCCACTGGCTCGTGGGCACCACAAAGGCTGGCGGCGGCATCGGCTCTGGCCTCTATGACGCCGACCACCAGCTCATCGCCAATGTGTACGACAACGATGAGAACTCGTTCGTCTCGGGCGGCCCGTCGGGCAGCCAGAGCCTCGGCCAGCTTTTCGTGTTCCTCGAGTCGCAGCGGATCAGCCTGCTCAACAACGGGCAGATCAACCCCAGCGGCTTCAAGGGCGGTTGGGTCGACGCGCAGTTCGCGAATACTGGCGCCACGTACTTGTATAACCCGTTTAACGCCCCGACCGCCAGAAACTTCAACTGGAACATGGCATGGGTTGGCGTTCAGCACACGGCTCCCGGCGCTTTCCTGAGCGTCGGCCACAGCGCGTCTGAACTGAACAACCAGTTCAACTGCTTCCCGCCCTACGCGCCCTCGGCCGCGGATCCTGGTACTTTCGTCTACTTCCCGGGGGCGACCGTCTCCTTCCCTTGATCTAGCTCCGAAACGATTCGGAAAGCGGGCGGCTTCGGCCGCCCGCTTTTTTTTCGACGAGGCGGCGCAGTCCGCCGAGGCACCGCTGGACTGGCGCGAGCGTACGAACGGCGATCTCGTTCTGGCGCTCGCGATCGCGGCGAGGACGGCAGAGAAGGATCCGGGGTTGGGGTTCTCGTGCAGCTATGGAGTCTCGGAGCTGGGTCGTCGAGAATCGCGAACAGATTTCGCTGCATGCCTCCAAGAAGTGATCGGCTCCGGGGTTAGAGGCGAAGCGTAGCAGGAGCTGACCCGGGCCTCTTAGGTTGGAGTGCTCAGGGCGCTTGGTGTCTGGCGAACCCTTAACTCGTACCCGCGTGCGGTCGCCCCGCGCGCCCCGTGTTGCTCGTGAGCGTCGTCGCTGTTAGTATTAGTGGCACTAACATGAAATCTAAGCGGCGACCCTACCGGATGTGCGCGCGCGCCGACGCCGCGGCCGAGACGGCTCGGCGGATCGTAAACGCGATGCAGGAACTCTTCGCCGAGCGGCCGTACGACCGGATCACGGTCGATGCGGCCGCGACGCGCGCGGGAGTCACTGTCCAGACAGTGCTTCGCCGGTTCGGCTCGAAGGAAGGACTCTTCGTCGCCGCCGTACAAGAGGGACGGGCGCAGATCCTGGCACAACGCGGCGCGGCACCGGTCGGGAATTCCGCCTCCGCGGTGAAGAACCTGTTCGACCACTACGAGCGCTGGGGACGAACCGTGATGCGCCTGCTCGAGCAGGAGGAGCGAATCCCGCAGATCGGCGCGATCACGCGGGAGGGACGAGGGATGCACGCCGAGTGGGTCGATCGGGTCTTCGAGCCCGAGCTGGTTCGTCTGCGAGGACGCGCGCGCTCCCGGCGGCGCACGCAGCTGATCGCGCTCACGGATGTATACGTCTGGAAGCTCCTGCGCCTGGACTTGGGCGTGCCTCGCGCCGATGCCGAAGACATCGTGCTCGGGATGATCGACGCGGTTTGCGCATGTGAGGGTGAGTGATGGCGAAGCTGCTCTGCTACACGTCGCCGGGACGAGGTCATCTGTTTCCGACCGTGCCGGTGCTGCTCGAGATGGTGCGCCGGGGTCACGACGTCTCGTTGATGACGCTGTCGGGCGAGGTGGCGCGGATGACCGCGGCCGGGTTGCGGACGCGTCCCATCGACGCAGCGATCGAGGCGGTGATGCACGACGACTGGGGCGCGTCATCGCCGACGGCCGCCCTCGATCGTGCCGTGCGCGTGTTCGTCGCGCGCGCCGAGCACGAGATCCCGGATCTCCGGCGCGCGATCGCGACGGAGCAGCCAGACCTCGTCCTCGTCGATTTCAACTGCTGGGGCGCCGCCGCGGTGGCGGAGCAGTCGGGCCTGCCCTGGGCGCTCTTCCTGCCGTATTTTCTCCCGTGGAAGTTGCCGGGGCTGCCGCCGTTCGGTCCCGGTCTGGCGCCGCGCCGCGATCTGCTCGGTCGGCTGCGCGATACGGTGATGGCGAGGCTGGTCCACGGCGTCGTCAACCGGAACCTCCCCGCGCTGAATTCGGTCCGTGCGCGGGTAGGACTACCGCCGCTCGGACACATGACGGACCTGGGCCGCACCGCGCCTCGGATCCTGTACTACACGGCCGAGCCTTTCGAGTACGCGTGCCCCGCGCGCCCGCCCAGTGTCGTGCCCGTTGGGCCGTGCTTCTGGGAACCGCCCGCCGATCCGCCAACATGGCTCGCGCGCGTGACGAAGCCACTCGTGCTCGTGACCTGCTCGACCGAGTTCCAGGACGACGGCCGTATGGTCGACGTAGCGCTGGAGGCCCTCGCCCAGGAGGACGTTTTCGTCGTCGCGACGACCGCCGCCGTGGATCCCGCTCGTTTCCGGCCGCCCGTTGACGCGCACATCGAGCGGTTCGTGCCACACGGCCCGATCCTCCAACGGGCTGCTGCGGTCGTGTGCCATGGCGGAATGGGCGTCACGCAGAAAGCGCTGGCCGCGGGGGTTCCGGTCTGCGTGGTTCCGTTCGGCCGCGACCAGCTCGAGGTCGCCCGTCACGTGGAGGTCGCGGGCGCGGGAACGCGCCTGCTGCCGAAGAAGCTCACGCCGGCGCGGCTCCGCGCCGCGGTGGCGGGCGCTCGCGAATGCCGACCGGGCGCGGAGCGGATCGCCGACGCGTTTCGTGCGGCAGGTGGTCCGGCGGCTGCGGCGGACGCGCTCGAGTCGTTGTTGCCGGGGCGCACCCGTCCCTCCAACGCGGCAAGATGATCACAGCACAGTTTCAGCAGGGTCAGGTCGGCGGGAGCTGCGACGGGCACGAAAGCGTTGCCGATCGTACGACCTTCACGTCGAATTCGACGAAGGCCACCCTAGGTCCCAACGCGTTGCGGGCCCGCGCCCCCGCGGGCGTACGCCCCAAGAATCGCAGTTCGATAATCGATACGAATGCTCCACCATTACATTTGACCAGTCCGCGCGCCTTTTCGTCCTCGCCTCCCGGCGGGCGACTGAGCGCCTCGTCCGGCATGGGATGATCGGCCCGCGATAGCGGGAATGTCAGGGCCAGGTGGGAAGGGTATCTACAGGACCAAATGAGAGGTGCTGCATGAGCCGTGAACGCCGTCTGAGGGCACTGGAGCAGATCCGTCAGCCCCATCTGGCGCGATTCTTCGGGTCGTCTATTGGACAGACGGGCAAACCGGTCGACTATAATCAACGATTGACCGTTGGTTGGAGGAATGAATGATCGAGACGACGATTTCGGCTTCGGTTGGAACCATGGGCGGACGAAACCTGTGGCCGGACGTAATCAGGGTTCAGCAGCTACTGAACCATGTGCCGCTCGGACAGGGCCCTCCCATACCGGAGCTGCGGGTTGACGGTCTGTGCGGGTTCAAGACGATCAGCGCCATTCTGAAGTTCCAACTCCAACATTTCGGCTGGCAGGGCCGCGATGGGCGCGTCGATCCAGGCGGCAATACTTTAAAGAAGTTGAACGAACTCACTCAATTCGCCCTGCCCAGGCCCCAGCCCTTGACCACGGACTCCCAAATGATTTGTCCCCACGGTGGAATGGTTTCCATTAAGCCGGTTCAAGACAGCACTCCGGTGTTGAGCGCCAACGACCAGTTCTTTGTTCTAGGTTGCACATTCCAGCCGGAACCCTGCGCGGA
>JADGPN010000333.1 GCA_017882465.1 Solirubrobacteraceae bacterium | reverse complement strand
CGTCGCCGGCACCGCGGTGCGCTGCTGTTGTCGGACAGGGGGCGTCACGAAGCCGCGCCAGCTCCGATGCCCACGCGAGCAGGAATGCGGGTCTCGGCCGGCGCGTCGCGGCGCACCTGCTCGTCGCCAAAGGGACACGGCTGATGTGGTGACAGCGGCTGGTCCCTCTGAATCGGGGGCTGGGGCGGGCACAGGTGAAGAACATTCCGGTGGGAGTGGGGTCAGGGCGGACGGTGAGGGTGGCGGTGGATCGACTGACCCAACTGCGAGTCGACGTCGAAGGTGGCGCTTGGTGGGAGCAGGAGACTCAGGTCTGGCTGGCTGATCTTGCTTGCTGGGCCTGATCATCGACGGCGCCGGCAAGTTCCCAGGCGGCCTCCGAGAGCGCGCCGAATGCGCGCGCGATCGTCGTGACGCTGACGCCGGTACGGGCACGGGAGAGGCGGTCGACCGCTTCGTCGAATCGCTCCCAGACGTGCGCGCGCGATCGACCAGCGCCATGGCGCGGGCCGGAGCTCCCGCGGAGGAAGCCACGCCGGCCCGGGCTTCCACCCGAAGCCCTCCTCATCGGCGTGGCGGTAGGCGGCCTGCTCCTGGGCGGCGGCGTCGGCGAGCGCTCGCAAGCGCCGCGCGAAGCCGGCATCGGGGGGCGGCTGCGTGTCATCGCGGACCGCGTCCTGCCAGCGTCCCTCGGATAGGTCGAGCTGCTCTCTGGCGCGCTCAACGCTCATCGGGAGCCACCAGGTGCCGCAGGAACGCCGGATCCTCGGACGGCGCGTCGGCCGCCGAGGTCGAAGTGGTGTCGGCCGCCAGGAACCGGTCCAGGTCCGAGCGGCGCACCGTCCATCGCCGCGGTCCCGCTTTGGATGCGCGTAGCTCGCCGGCCGTGATCCATCGACGCACGGTGCCGACGGTCACGTGCAGCTCTTCCGCCACCTGCGCAGGAGTCAGAAGGGGTTCGGTCACGATCGAAGCACAATCACCCAACAGACCGCCATGCGCCGCTCATAAGTTGCGCCGCGGCGAGGTCAGCTCGCCCGACGGCGTGGATCCCGAGGCGTGGCGCGAGGAGATCCGCCGCCAAGCGCGCCAGGGCAAGGTTCGCGTGACGACCTATCTATCGCGTCGGCGACGAGCGTGCGTTCGCGATGCTCAACCGCACGGTCGCGGACGATCAAGTGTTCGCGGTCAAGCAGCGGGCGCTTGACCAGGTCGAGTCCCTTGGGGAGCTTGCCGAGCTCAGCCGCGTGCTCGGGCACGAGCTGGTCGGCTGGCTGCGTCACGATGTGAGTTCATCTCGTGGTGCGAGCGCTGCGGGGCTCGCGTCTACACGCGCCTTGAACCCGAGAGGACCGACGACGGCGAGGCGCTCAGCCACCTGTGCCCGGGCGAGGGGACGCGGAGCGGTTCCTTGCGCGTCGTCCTGAACGACCGGCTGAACTGCGGCTGCTCCCAGTACCTGGGGATCGAGCTCATTAGGAACGCCAGCTGCCGTCTCGCTTCTGGCTGATCGAGGCGGTAGTACGGTCGACGACTTCGAGCGCACCATCGACCGCTGCCGGCTCGAGCCGCCCTGCAGCGTCGTCGTCGATCCTTCTGCTCATAGCCACGAAGCAGGTGCGCGAGGAGGTCGGTTCGGGGCGCCTGCGTTTGGGCGATAGCGCAAGCACGATGCGGGTCGCTCGTTGGCGTCGAGCTCGTCCTCTAGTGCCTTGGTGAGGCAGGTTTCGCGCTGGGCAGGCGGTGTTTGCAAGAGCTCGTGGCCCGAGGTGGTCAGTTCGATGAAGGCGCGGCGTCCGTCGGCCGGGTCGGGGCGCCTGGAGACCAGCCCGTCGCTCTCGAGATCATGGACGGTCTGTGCCATCGATTGCGGGCGCATGCGCTCGCCTGCGGCCAGGTCGCTGATGCTCGCCGGGCCCTCGCGGTCGAGGCGACCGAGTACGACCATTCGCCCGGACGAAGGCCCCGGCTCGGCGCGCAGTCGGCGAACGAGCCGGCCGAGCGTCTCGCGTAGTTCATGAGCCAAGAGAGCGGTCGTGGGCTCCCGGACCGGCATCGGGGCGTCTAATCGATCTTCGACAGGCCAACTGTGCAGGTAGCCTGTGTATAGTGGAGCACGGTGCACACGGTCGACTCGGATCGTTACAAATGGATCGCTCTGCTGAACGCCACGCTGGCTGTTCTGCTGGCCACGCTCGATGGCTCGATCACGATCATTGCGATGCCTGACATCTTTCGCGGCATCCATCTCGACCCGCTCGTCCCGGCGAACTCGCTCTATTTGTTGTGGATGATTCTCGGCTACCTGGTGGTGACCAGCGTCCTGATCGTCAGCCTCGGAAGGCTCGGGGATATGGTCGGGCGGGTCAAGATCTACCGGCTTGGGTTCGTGATCTACACGGTCGCGTCGCTGCTGCTCGCGATTGACTGGATGCAGGGCAGCGCTGGGGCGATCTACCTGATCGGGTTCCGGGTCATGCAGGGCGTCGGCGGCGCGTGTCTGCTGGCGAACGCGGCGGCGATCATCACCGACGCGTTCCCCGCGAACCAACGCGGGATGGCCCTGGGCATCAACAACATCGTGGGCGTCAGCGGCTTCTTCATCGGCTTGCTGCTCGGCGGCCTGCTCGCCCCGATCAACTGGCGGCTGGTGTTCCTGATCTCGGTGCCCGTCGGGATCTTCGGAACGGTCTGGGCCTACCGCAGCCTGCGTGAGCTGAGCTCTCCGAAAGCGGCGCCGATCGACTGGTGGGGCAACGCGACGTTTGCGCTCGGTCTGATCCTGATCATGACGGCGGTGACCTACGGCATCCGTCCGGCTGGCGGACATGCGCTCGGCTGGGGCAGTCCGCGGGTGCTGGGTCTGCTCGCCGCGGGGGTCGGCTCCCTGATCACGTTCGTGTTCGTGGAGCGCCGTTCGCACGATCCGATGTTCCGTCTGTCGCTGTTTCGGATACGCGCGTTCACGTTCGGCACGCTGTCGACGTTCCTGTCGTCGGTCGCACGCGGTGGCCTGATGTTCATGCTGATCATCTGGCTGCAGGGCATCTGGCTGCCTCAGCACGGCTACGACTTTATCCAGACGCCGCTGTGGGCCGGCATCTACATGCTGCCGCTGACCATCGGGATGCTGTTCGCGGGGCCGGTCTCCGGCTACCTGTCTGACCGTTTCGGCGCGCGTCCATTCGCCACCACAGGAATGCTGCTAACGGCGGTCGGCTTCGGCCTGCTGCTGTTACTGCCGACGAACTTCTCCTACGGGCCCTTCGGGCTGATCCTGCTGCTGATCGCGATTGGGATGGGCCTGTTCGCGTCACCCAACCGGGCCGCGGTCATGAACAGCCTGCCGCGCGGCGACCGCGGGGCAGGCGGCGCGATGAACCAGACGTTCCAGAACTCCGCTCAGGTGCTGTCGATCGGCGTCTTCTTCACGCTCATGATCATCGGGCTGGCATCCACGCTGCCCCAGACGATGAGGTTAGGCCTGCAGGCCCACGGAGTCTCGATCGCTGCTGCCCACCATGCCTCGACTTTGCCGCCGGTGTCGATCGTGTTCGCCGCGTTCCTGGGCTACAACCCGATCCAGCACCTGCTCGGGCCGCACGTGCTCGCCGGGCTCTCGGCCCACAACCAATCGATCCTGACCGGCCACTCGTTCTTCCCCCAGCTGATCTCCGCACCGTTCCGAGACGGACTGCACGCGGCCTTCCTGTTCGCGATCATCGCCTGCGTGATTGCCGCCGCGGCGTCGCTGATGCGCGGCGGGCACCCCGCTCACGACGATGACCCCTCGCCCGTCGGCACGCCCATCCCCCGCCGCCTGCTGGTGGCCGACCCCGAGGAGCAGCATGCAGGTTGAGTGGTACGGACAATCCGCATTTCGCCTGACCGACGGATCGATGACCGTCTTCATCGATCCCCTTCCCAGACATGACAGCGATGCTCGACCGCGGCATGCGTTGGGACTACCCCGCGATCGCCGGCGTCAAGGCCGACCTGCTGCTCGTCACCCACGAGCACCTCGACCACAACGGCGTCGAGGCGGGGGACGGTCACGCTGCGCTCGACCGCCGGGCGCCTAGAGTCGCCGATCGGGGAGGTGCTCGGCGTCGCCTCCGAGCACGACGAGGTCGCCGGCACCGAGCGCGGCGCCAACACGCTGTTCGTCTCCACCCTCGCAGGACGACGCGTCACGCACCTGGGAGACCTCGGGCAGCGCGCGCTGCGTGACGAACAGCTGAGCGCTCTCGGCACCGTAGACCTGCTGTTCGTGCCGGTGGGCGGCGGTCCGACGATCGGCGCCCAACAGGCCACAGAGATCGGCGCGGCCGTGGGCGCGATCGTCCCGATGCACTACAAGACAACCCGCATCGACTTCCTCGAGCCCGTCGACGAGTTCGCCTAACGTGCGGTCCGCACAGAGCGCTTGTCCTCGCCGGCGTTCGACCTCGAGGCGCTGCCCGTCGGCGACACCCCGCTGGTGATCGTGCCCGTCGCCTCGTAACGACGCTCCCGCCCGCCGGGCCACGCATCGCGCCCAAAAACCAAGAACGGTCCTCTCTCCACACCGCTACTCGAACGAGAGGCGGCAGCAGCGACGCCGCACGACGGCCACGCCTGCAGCTGGGCCGAACGCGATCACAACGCTGTCCGACCGGTGGACCTTCCTTTACCGTCGCACACGCGGCGTCAGCGGCGACGACCCGCGGCGCCTGCTCCTGGTAATTGCGATGGGTGCGGCTCGCGTAGAGGGACGTTGAGCCCCCGGATTTGTTGATGATCCGGGCGGGGGCGGCGGTTTTGATGGTGGGTTTCGCCTGCGCTGGCGGCGATAGCTCGCAAGGAGAGAACAGGAAGGGTGCCG
>JADGPN010000080.1 GCA_017882465.1 Solirubrobacteraceae bacterium | reverse complement strand
TCCCAAGGGTTGGGCTGTTCGCCCATTAAAGCGGTACGCGAGCTGGGTTCAGAACGTCGTGAGACAGTTCGGTCCCTATCTGCCGTGGGCGTTGGAGAGTTGAGAGGATTCGTCCCTAGTACGAGAGGACCGGGATGAACGCACCTCTGGTGTATCTGCTGTCCTGCCAAGGGCATCGCAGGTTAGCTACGTGCGGATCGGATAACCGCTGAAAGCATCTAAGCGGGAAGCCGGCCTCAAGATGAGCTCTCCCATCCCCATTGAGGGAGTAAGACCCCTGGTAGACCACCAGGTTGATAGGCCGGAGCTGCAAGGACGGTAACGTCCTCAGGCGACCGGTACTAATGGGTCGAGGGCTTGACGGATATTTTGATATCCGTGCATTGGCACTGTGTAGTTTTCAGGGCCCGCGGGGGTGGTCCCTCACCGGTTTCCGGTGGCTATGGCGAGGGGGAAACACCTCTTCCCATTCCGAACAGAGCCGTTAAGCCCCTCAGCGCCGATGGTACTTGGCCCGCAAGGGCCTGGGAGAGTAGGTCGCCGCCGGTTTGTCGTTACGAACGCCGTGTGTGCCTCTGTGGCGCAGGCGGCGTTCGCCGTCACGTGATCCGCGTGGCTCGTCCCGCCCGTGGCGTGCCGGTCGTGGCGTAGGCGCGTCAGCCGATTGCCCTCGGGCCTCCCGGGATGCAGGGCGCGTACTGCCAGATACCGTCGTCGTGGGGTGCGTCCAGCCACGCCTGGGCGTCGGCCCGGCCGAGCCCGATCAGGGCGGTATAGGAACTCGGGGGAGAAGAACAGGTAGCTCAGCAGCTCCCCGCGGATGGGATCGAGTCCGGCGTCGATCAGCTTCCCGAGTAGAGCCACGTCTCGCTCGCGCAGGCGACCGCGCAGACGCGAGGAGTAGCGCTTCCACACCTCGACCGCGACTCGACCCACGGAATGCCGGTCGGCGGGCGCGACGAAGATGTAGGGGATAGGGCGATAGGGCCCGGCAGAGCTCTCCGGCTTGATCGGCGTGTTCAGCTGGGCGCCGCCATCGCCATACCAGCCGGCGAACTTCGCCGGCGCGGTGATGTCGATGGCTGGAAACAGCGCCTCGATCGCCGCTGACGCCTGCACATGATCGGGCGCGAGGCTGCTGTTCGCGTACCGGATCCCGCGGCGGCGGTCGTCGGTGATCGCCGCGGCGCCTCCGTGGCGGTCGTAGAACACGACGCTGTCTCCGGTCGCGTAGGAGGTGGCGACGACCGCGGCCGTCTGGAGATCTCCGCTCTCGATGTTGCGTCTGAGCTGATCGAAGTCGATCTGCTCGCGCAGCGTCGCCGCCTGCGGTCCGGTGTCGAGCAGGCTTGTCAGCGCCGCCCCGGGTACGCCGAGCAGCTCACCGAGGTAGACCAGGGCACGGGAAAGCTCGAACGGGGACACCAGCGGGCCGAGTACGGCGTCCCACCCCAGCGTGCGCCAGCGATCGAGCATCGACTCCGTCGAGCCGGCAGCGTCCAGGTGCGCTGTGGCGGCGAGCCAGGCGGTGTTGACGGCGCCGACGCTGGTGCCGAGGAGCACCCCGGGGCGCTCGCCGCGCGCCTCGAGTGCGGGCAGGAGCACCGAGAGGGCGCCGGCTTCATAGGCGCCGCGGGCCCCGCCGCCCGCCAGCACCAGTCCGACCTTCGGATCAGCTGTGCTCATCACGCGAGCTCGGTGGGCGGCCGATCCCCGGCCGCTGGAGCCCGAGGGCCTCGCCGACCGGCAACGGCCGGGCCACGTGGAAGCCTTGCGCGTAGTCGACTCCGAGCTCCCGCAGCATGCGCAGCGTCTCGGCCGTCTCCACGAACTCGGCGATCGTGGACTTGCCGAGTCCCTTGGCCAGCTGCACGCAGGCCTGGACGATCAGCTGATCCGTCCGGCCCTTGGTCGCGGTCTTGATGAACTCGCCGTCGATCTTGAGGAAGTCGAACGGGATGTACTTGAGGTAGTAGAAGGATCCGAATCCGACGCCGAAGTCGTCGAGTGCGAACTTGCAGCCCAGCAAGGTCAGCTCGGTGGCGAAGTCGCGCGCACTCTGGATGTTCTCGACTGCAGCGGTCTCGGTGATCTCGAACACCAGGCGCCTCGGGTCGGCGCCGAGATCCTTGATCCGCTTGCGGATGAACTCGAGCAGGTCGCGATCGCCGATCGACCGCGCCGAGAGGTTGATCTCCAGCTCCATGCTCGGGTCGACGCGCGGATCGACGGCCAGCCTGACCGCCTGGTCGACCACCCAGCGATCGATCCGCCCGATCTGGTCGAATCGCTCGGCCACATACAGGAATGTGCTCGGCGCGAGCAGCCTTCCGTCATCGGTGCGCATGCGCAGCAGCAGCTCGTACTTGACGACCGTCTCGTCGCTGAGCCGCATCACCGGTTGGGCGTAGAGCTCGAAGCCGCCCAGCTCGAGCGCTCTCTCGATGTGGTTATGCAACGTCATCCGGGCCGGCCGGCGCTGGTCGCTGGCCGGCTGCTTCAGGTGCAGCGCGATCCGGTTGCGACCGGCCCGCTTGGCGGCGGACATCGCCTCCTTGGCCTCGGTCATCAGCTCCTGAGAGGTGAGATCAGGCGAGTCGACGACCCGCACCCCGATGCTGGCGGTGACCGTGAGCGGGCCGGCTGCAGTATCGAGCCGGACGCCGCGGCGAATGCGGTAGGACAGTTCGGAGGCAAGCGTCTCCGCCTCCGGCTCGCCGCCGTCGTGCATCAGGACCACGAACTCGTCCCCGTCGAGCCGGGCGATGACATCGGACTCGCGGACGCGCGCGCCGATCAGACGCGCGACGGTGGCGATGATCTGATCGCCGGTGGCGCGGCCCGCTCGGTCGTTGACCTGATCGAAATGGTCCAGATCGACCGTGAGCAGCGCGCCGGTGGCCCCGTACCGCCGGGTGCCGAGCAGATGACGCTCGAGCAGCTCCAGGAAATGCTCCCGGTTGAAGAGGCCGCTGAGCGGGTCATGACCGCCGGCCATGTACGCCAGCTCTCGTTCATACCGCTTGCGCTGGCCGACATCCTCGACCTGGGCGATGAAGTAGGTCGGGGAGCCGTCGGCCCTCCGGGCCAGGCTGAGGCTCACCGAGACGTCGATCGGATGCCCCATCGCGTGCCGGTAGCGCATCTCGGCCTGGTGGTGCTCGACCCGGCCGCCGAGCAGATCGCTGAACGCTTCGAGGGTGGCGCCGAGGTCATCGGCCAGGGTCAGCGACTGGACGTCCAGCGCGAGCACGGCCTCCTCGGTCAGGCCGGCCAGCTTGCACATCGCTCGGTTGACCTGGAGGTAGCGACCCAGCGTCGCCGGCTTCGCGCTGATCAGCGCCACACCCAGGGGAGCGTTCATGAACGCGTTCCGGAACCCATCCTCGGCCATCCGCAGCCGGTCCTCGGCTGCCTTCCGGGCCGACACGTCCCGGATCGAGACCGAGACCAGCTGGCCCTCTCCCGGCAGCGGAGTGAGACGGACCTCGACGGGAAGGTCGTGTCCATCCCGGCGCAGAGCGAACAGATCTCGCTTCGGTCCCATCACTATCCCATCCGGGGCTGTGAACAGCTCGGCCCGCAGCCGGCCGTGCTCGTCCGCGAGCAGCTCCGGAACCAGCATTCCCACCGGCGACCCGAGCAGCTCCTCCCGCTGGTACCGCAGCAGGTTCTCGGCCTGGGCGTTGGCCATCATGATCACGCCGCTCTCGTCGACGATCACGATCGGATCGAGCGCGGCCTCGAGTAAGGCCCAGAAGCGGGTCTCGCTCTCGCGCAGCGCCTGCTCCGCCTGATGGCGCTCGGTCAGCTCGCGGGTGACCTTGCCGAACCCCAGCAGTTGACCCTCGGCGTCGTGCACCGCGGTGATCACGACATCGGCCCAGAAGCGGGTGCCGTCCTTGCGCACGCGCCATCCCTCGGTCTCGATCCGGCCCTCCCTGGCGGCCTTCTTGAGCTCCCATGCCGGCTTACCGAGGGCGATGTCCTCAGGCGGGTAGAAGCGCGAGAAGCTCCCGCCGATGATCTCCTTCGCCGAGTAGCCCATGAACTGATCGGCGCCCGGGTCCCAGGTCGCGACGCGCCCGTCGGGATCCAGCATGAAGATCGCGTAGTCCGAGGCCGCGTCCATGAGCAGGCCCAGCCGCTCGTCCCGGTGGCCGACCGAGTCGCTGTCGGCGGCCTGGCGGATGATCACGGTGACGCCCACGACCGTGTGATCGTCCTCGCCCCGGGTCGGACCGATCCGGAAGTCGAACATCGTCCGGCGGTCGGGCCCGGCCAGCGACAGCGCCTGCTGCTCCCCGGCCAGCGCGGCGGACAACGCTCCGGCGAGCCGCTGATGGTGCTCGGCGGGAACCGCGACGCCGATCGGCTGCCCCAGCATCTGGTCTGACCGCCAGCCGAGGTCGCCGATGGCCGAGCCCATGACCCTGATCACGCTGAGCTCGCGATCAGTGCAGACGACGCCCACGTCTCCGAGCGCGTCCAGAGTCATCGTGAGCGTCTGCTCGGCATCCCGAGCACAAGCGTGAGGAGCCTTCGCGGGACTGCGTGTATGGGGGTGGCATTCGGGCATCCTGCCGCGCCAGACGCCGTCGCCCGCGAGATCATCCCGATACGGCGGTGTCTCGTTGAAACTCGGATTCGAACCCCGAGACGATCGCAGCGACCCTTGGAAGGATCCACGTCGCCTGGCTGCGCGGCCAATGTTGCCACAACCTGGGCAGCGGTCAAGAATCAAGGATATGGTTCCGCCATGGCTACCACTGACCTCTCCGGCCTCCGCGGCAGCCGGATCCTGATCACCGGCGCGGCCCGCGGCATCGGCGCGGCGCTCGCCGAACGGCTGGCGTCGCACGGGGCTCGGCTGGCGCTGATCGGCCTCGAGCCCGAAACGCTTTCCGCCGTGGCGCAGCGGTGCGGCGAGGGCACCTTCACCGCCGAGTGCGACGTGTCCGACATTGAGCAGGTGGGCCGCGCCATCGACGCGGCCGCCGAGGCCCTCGGAGGCCTTGACGTGGTGGTCGCGAATGCGGGGATCGCCACCGGCGGGCCGCTGCGCTCCCAGGATCTGCGCTCCTGGGAGCGGGTGATCGAGATCAACCTGCTCGGAGTGATGTACACCGATCGAGCTGCGCTCCCGCACCTCGAGCGCAGCCGCGGCTACGTGCTGAACATCGCGTCGACGGCCGCGGTGCTCCGAGGTCCCGGGATGACCGCGTACTGCGCCGCCAAGGCCGGCGTCGAGGCGCTCAGCGACTGCCTGCGAGTCGAGGAGAATATGTTCGGCGTGCAGGTCGGCGTGGCCTACTTCCTGTTCCTCGACACCGACATGGTCAACGACGGGGAGCGTGAGATGCCGCTGCTGCAGCGGGTCAAGACCGAGATGCCGAGCGTTCTGTCGCGCACCTATCCGCTGCCGCCGGCGATCGACGAGGTCGTCGCCGCGATCGCCGAGCGTCGCCGGCGGGTGTCCTATCCGCGCTGGTTCGTGAAGACGATCGCCCTGCGCCAGCTGCTGGCCTCCCGGCTGGCCGAGCGCGAAAGCGCCAAGCACGTGCCCGACGCGATCCGTGAGCACGAGCGGCTGGTGGCCGAGCGCGGGGCTAGCGCCGCCTCGGCGAGCGAGCGCACCCGAGAGCTGGCCGGGTTCTGAGCCTCCGGCTCTCGGCGCTGCCGAGCGTGCTGGTGCTGAGGGCCTCGCGTGCCCCCGGGCAGCTCGAGCTGGCCAGCGCGGCGCGCCGGCTGCGCCCGCGGGCGACGGCGGCTAGTCCGAAGTTCCCCCTGGGGAACTTCGGGCTAGTACGAGGCCGGGTCGCGAGCCTGAGCGCGGGATGCCCGAACGGGGGAGATGCAGTGAGCGGGCCGCGCCGGCACCGCGCCCGCGCGGCGGGTGCGTTCGAAGCGCAGCGGGCGACGGTGCGGATGCGGTGGCACCGCCGCTGAGATCTCGATCGCTGGCTCCTCCGCGCGGCCGAGCAGGGCGCGAATTCGGCTGTGGGAAGACTGGAACATATGTTCGTAAGACTAGGACAAGCGTCGGACGGAACCCCACGGGGCCGCTGAAACCCCGCACTACGCGGCGGACCCCAGCGAGGACGAGACCTCGATCTTCGTCCGGATCCGCTCAACCACAGCGCTGGTGAACTCGGTGGTGCCAGCGTGGCCGCCCAGATCCGGCGTCTTGACCCCTGAGGCGATCGTCTCCAGCACCGCCTCGTAGACTGCCCGGGAGCAGCGCTCCGCATCGGGCCCGTGGCGGTCGGAGGCATGCCGCAGGACGGCGCCGCAGGCGAGGATCATGGCCAGCGGATTGGCCAGATCCTTGCCGTGGAGGACCGGTGCGGTGCCGTGCGGGGCCTCCGCCATGGCGACGGTAGTGTCGTAGTGCTCATCGAAGGCGAGGAGCACGGATTCCGCGCCGGCAATCGATCCGAACATCGGCAGCACCAGGTCCGACAGGCAGTCGCCATCGCGGTTCAGCGCGGGGATCACCAACGGCGCATCGGTGGCCCCGGACAGGAGTCCCGCGTACAGCGCGTCGATCAGGACGGGCTGGTAGGCGACCTCAGGATGCCGGGCCGCGGCGGCGTCGAGCTCCTCCTTGAGCATGCCCTCGTAGACGGGTGAGACCGTCCACTTGGGCCCGCCGTAGACGCGCGCGCCCATCTTGATCGCGGTGCGGAACGCGAACTCCGCCACGGCGCGGCAGGTCGAACGGGTGACCCGCTCGGTGCGGAAGCCGTGCTCGCCGGCCGATCCCGGTTCGCCGTCGCGCCATTCCTCGGCGCCATAGGCGTCCTCGACGGCCATGCGCACGACCGAGATCGGGTAGTGCACGCCGGCGATCGGCGCCACTCCGGGCAGCCGCCGGCCGGTCCTGACGATCACCTTTCCGTCCACCTCCTCGCGGAGGATGCGATTCGGAGACCCGACGTCGCCGGCGCCCTCGGGTGTGATCGTGGCGGCCTTCAGCCCCAGACCGGTCTCCCGCATCGCGGCCGCAGCCTTGAGCACGGTCTGGTTGGCGCTCGCGCGCCGGGCCTCGAGCGAGAGGTCGAAGTGCGCGAGCTCGACCTCGATCTGCAGCAGCGCGGGGTCGAGCACCCGGATCGCCTGCTCGAGCAGCTCCTGCCCTGTCTCGTCGCCGTCCAGCACCACGATCTTGATCGGACCCGGCATCGGCGGCCTCACGATATCGGGGTCAGCCGCTCGCGCTCGTCCGCGAGCGCGGCGATCACGATCCCGAGATGCTCGTCGAAGTCGACCCCCAGATCCTCGGCGCCGTGGCGCAGCGATTCACGGTCGACGGCCGCCGCGAAGCTCGGCTGCTTGAGCTTCTTCTTCACCGACTTGGGCGTCATGCCGTCCAGCCGGTCGGGCCGGACGTAGGCGCAGGCGAGCACGAACCCGGATAGCTCATCGACGGCGTACAGGGTCTTCTCCATCGGCGACTCGCGGGCCACGCCCAGGTAATCGGCGTGCGAGGCCACTCCCCGGACCAGCTCCGGCGGGTAGCCGCGCGCCTCGAGCTCACGCACGGCGTAGCGGGGATGACCATCCTCGAGGTTCGGATAGCGCTCGTAATCGAGGTCGTGGAGCAGCCCGGTGGCTCCCCAGAGCTCCTCATCGGCCCCGAAACGCCGTGCATAGGCACGCATCGCGGCCTCGACGGCGAGCGCGTGGCGGCGCAGAGATTCGCCTTGTGTCCACTCACAAAGGAGGGTCCAGGACCGTTCGCGCGAAATCTCTGGTGGCATGGCTGTTACCCTAGCTCAGCGACTGGGGCCCGCCACGCGAGTGGGGCCCCGTAGGCCGGCCGCGCTGGCCGCACCCCCCACGCCCCTCATGGAGAAGTTCGTAATCGAAGGCGGCGTGCCCCTGTCGGGCACGATCGTCCCCGCTGGCAACAAGAACGGCGCGCTGCCGATCCTGGCCGCCTGCCTGCTCACCGCAGACGCGGTGATCCTCAGCAACGTGCCGCGGATCAGCGACGTCGAGACGATGATCCAGCTGCTCCAGAGCCTGGGCGCGACGGTCACCTGGCGCGGTCCGGGGGAGGTTGCCGTGGACGCCTCGGGGGTCGACGAATACACCGTCGACCGTGACCTCTCGGAACGGATCCGGGCCTCGTTCCTGCTCGCCGGGCCCCTGCTGGCCCGCTTCGGACGGGCGCACATGCCCCCGCCCGGCGGCGATGTGATCGGCCGCAGACGGCTCGATCCGCACCTCGATGCGTTCAAAGCGCTCGGGGCGACCGTCGATCAGGACCGCGACATCGTGCTCGAGGCGCCCCTGGGACTGCGGGCGGCGGACTTCCTGATGGACGAGCCGTCCGTGATGGCGACCGAGAACGCGCTCATGGCGGCGGCCCTGACGCGCGGCTCCACCGTGATCCACAACGCGGCCTCCGAGCCGCACGTCCAGGACCTGGCCCGGATGCTGGTGGCGATGGGGGCCGAGATCGACGGGATCGGCTCGAACGTGATGACCGTCCGCGGCAGCGGTGTGCTGCACGGCTGCTCGCACACGATCGCTCCCGACCACATCGAGATCGGCTCGTTCATGGCCCTGGCCGGGGTCACCGGCGGACAGCTTGTGATCAAGGACACGGTGCCCGATGACCTGCGGATGATCCGCCTGGTGTTCGAGCGACTGGGCCTGCACAGCGAGCTGCACGGCTTCGACGTCGTGGTGCCCGGGGGACAGAAGCTGGTGATCCGCGACGACGCCGGCGGCCACCAGCCCAAGGTGGAGGATGGTCCCTGGCCCGCGTTTCCGGCTGACCTGACGTCGATCGCGCTGGCCCTGGCCACGCAATCGGAGGGGTCGGTCATCATCCACGAGAAGATGTTCGAGAACCGGCTGTTCTTCACCGACAAGCTTCAGCTGATGGGCGCCGCGATCACGATCTGCGACCCGCATCGTGCGATCGTGCTCGGGCCGCGGCGCCTGCGCGGCGAGCGTGTCGAGTCCCCTGACATCCGCGCCGGGATGGCGATGCTGATCGCCGCCCTGTGCGCCGACGGGGTCACCGAGATCGGCAACATCCGCCAGATCGACCGCGGCTACGAGCGGATCGACGAGCGCCTCAGAGACCTGGGCGCGCGCATCGAGCGGCTGGACGACGTGCCGGTCCCGGTCTGAGCGCTCGCAGCCGCGCCCGCCCGACGACGCCCCGGAATTGACAGACCGCATCCCCTCAGGAACACGGGACGTGCTGCCCGACGAGATGCGCGAGCTGCGGACGATGACCGATCGCCTGCGCGGCGTCTTCGACCGATCGGGCTACGGCGAGGTGTACACACCCGCGCTGGAATATGAGGGCACGTTTGCCCGCGCGGGGATGTCGAGCACGCAGCCGGCGTACCGGATGTTCGACGAGCAGGGCAATGTGCTCGTGCTGCGCTCGGACATGACGGTCCCGATCGCCCGGCTGGTGGCCAACCGCTACGCCGCGTCCGGGCCGCCGCTGCGGTTCTGCTACCTGGCGCACGTGTACCGCGGGGTGAGGCCGCAGCGGGGTCAGTCGCGCGAGTTCCTGCAGGCGGGCGTGGAGCTGATCGGCGCCGGGGCGCCCGACGGAACCGCCGAGGTGCTCACTGTCATGTGCGCCGCGCTCGACGCCGCGGGACTGAAGACCTACCGCGTCGGGGTGGGCGACGCCTCGCTCTACCCGGCCCTGCTCGACGCTCACGCCGTCGACCGCGAACGGCGCGAGCGCATCCTCGATGAGCTGGTCAGCCGCGATTTCGTCGGCCTCGAGCGTCGGATCCAGGGCCTCGGACTCGACGCCGAGACCACCGAGCTGCTGCTCCGCGTTCCCCGCACCAGAGGCGGCCCCGAGGTGCTGGAGGGGCTGTCGGGGTCGCTCGAGGAGGCCGTGTCCGGAATGCGCGAGGTGCATGCGCTGCTGGCGCCCAGCGCGGCGGAGCGGATCATCTTCGACCTCGGCCTGGTCCGGAGCCTCGGTTACTACACCGGCGCGGTGTTTCAGGTCTACGACCCAGCCCATGGGGTGCCGATCGGCAGCGGCGGTCGCTACGACGAGCTGCTGGGGCGATTCGGGCGGCCCCTGCCCGCGGTCGGGTTCGCGCTCAA
Source organism: Solirubrobacteraceae bacterium (assembly GCA_017882465.1). GTDB lineage: Bacteria > Actinomycetota > Thermoleophilia > Solirubrobacterales > Solirubrobacteraceae > Palsa-465. The sequence continues at coordinate 5,921 of JADGPN010000080.1, read as the reverse complement.
CGTCGAACGACTCCATATCGCGCTGGCCGGCGAGGAGCGCGGAGCCGGGGCCGGGGATGCCTGAGCTACGCATCGCCGTGCCCCGGGGGGCCCTGTTCGGCGACACCCTCGATCTGCTCGACCGGCTCGGCCTCGACACTGCCGAGGTGCGAGTCAACGACCGCAAGCTGCTGTTCGAGCAGGCGGGCATCGTGACCATGCGGCCATCCGACGTTCCCACCTACGTCGAGGCCGGCGCGGCCGATCTCGGGGTCACGGGCAAGGACGTGCTGATGGAGCAGTCCGAGCGCGAGGTGTACGAGCTGGTCGATCTGGGCTACGGGCGCTGCCGGATGGTGCTGGCCACCGTGGCCGGCGAGGACCGCGCCGCGGAGGCGCTGCGGCGGCTGGGAGTGGTGCGGATCGCCACCAAATATCCGAAGATCGCGGCGCGCCACTTCCTGCAGACCGGCCGTCAGGCCGAGATCGTCGAGGTCAAGGGATCGGTGGAGTTGGCGCCGCTGACGGGACTCGTGGAGGGGATCGTGGACCTCACCGCCACCGGCAGCACGCTGCGCGAGAACGGGCTCGTGGTGCGTGAGGAGATCGCCGAGTGCACCGCCCGGCTGATCGCCAACCCGGTCGCCCACAAGCTCAAGGCCCGGGCGCTGGACGCCGTCCTGGAGCGCCTCGATGCAGCCTGAGCGCTTCGAGCTGCGAGCTGATCCCGAGGGACTCGCCGCGCAGTTGCGCGCGCGCGTGCCCGCGCCGACATCGGTGCACGAGGCGGTCGCCGAGATCATCACCGGGGTCCGCCAGGGCGGCGATGAGGCGCTGATCGCCTATACGCGACGGTTCGACACCGCCGGCACGGAGCCCGGCCCGCTGCAGGTCAGCGACGATGAGCTCGACCGGGCCGCTCGCGCGCTCTCCTCCGACGTCCGCCGCGGCCTCGAACAGGCCGTCGAGAATGTCAGCCGGGTGGCGAAGGCGGCTCCGCGCGCCTCGGATCCGGTCCGCTTCGACGGCCACGAGGTGATCCTGCGCGAGGCGGCGGTGCGGCGGGCCGGTGTCTATGTCCCGGGCGGCCGGGCGCCGTACCCGAGCACCGTGGTGATGGGCGCCGTGACCGCGCGCGTGGCCGGCGTGGGGGACGTGGTCGTGGGCGCGCCCCCGGGCCCGGACGGCGACGTGCACCCTGTGGTGCTGGGCGCCTGCCGGCTCGCCGGCGTCTCATCGGTCTACCGCATGGGCGGGGCCCAGGCGATCGCTGCGCTGGCCTACGGGACGGAGTCGGTGATGCCGGTGGACGTGATCGTGGGGCCGGGCAACCTGTACGTGCAGGAGGCCAAGCGCCAGGTGTTCGGTCAGGTCGGCATCGACGGCTTCGCCGGTCCCAGCGACGTGCTCGTGATCGCCGACGCCGAGGCGGACCCCGAGCCGGTGGCGCTGGACCTGCTCGCCCAGGCCGAGCACGGGCCCGGGACGCTGGTGATCGCGGTCTCGACGTCGGCGCCGCTGCTCGAGCTGCTGAACGAGCGCGTCGGCGCCGGCAACGACACCGGAGCGGTCGGCGCGCTGGTGCACGCGGCCGACCTCGGCCTGGCCCTGGCGCTGGCTGAGGCATTCGCTCCCGAGCATCTGGAGCTGATCGGTCCCGAGGCCGAGCGGCTGGCGCCATCGGTGTCCAGGGCGGGGTGCCTGTTCGTCGGCGCCGGCGGTGCGACGGCGTTCGGCGACTACGTCGCGGGCTCCAACCACGTGCTGCCGACCAACGGCGCGGCGCGCTTCTCCTCCGGCCTCTCGCCGGCTCACTTCCGCCGCAGCTTCGCCGAGGTGAGGATCGGCGCGGGAGCCGGAGCGCTGGCCCGCGCCGCGGCTCCGGTCGCCCGAGCGGAGGGCTTCGAGCTGCACGCGCGCTCGATGGAGGCCCGCATCCGGGACAATACGAGCCATGATCCGCAGCGCCGAGATCGACCGCAAGACCGGTGAGACCGACGTCCACGTCGCCCTGACCCTGGACGGAGCCGGCATCGGCGAGCGCGATACGGGCGTGGGTTTCCTCGACCACATGCTCGACCTGCTCGCCCGGCACGGGCGAATCGACCTCGTCGTGCGCGCCCGCGGCGACCTCGAGACCGGCGCCCACCACACGGTCGAGGACGTCGGGATCTGCATCGGCCAGGCTCTGGATGAGGCACTCGGCGAGCGCGCGGGGATCAACCGCTACGGGCAGGCCACGGTGCCGATGGACGAGTCGCGGGCCTCATGCGCGATTGACATCTCCGGCCGCGGGTTCTGTGCCTTCGACGCCTCGCTTCCGCCCGGGGCGATCGGGAACTTCGACCACGAGCTGGCCGAGGAGTTCTTCCGCGCGCTGGCCATGAACGCGAAGCTGACGCTGCATCTGACCGTGGAGGCGGGCACGAACGCCCACCACGTGATCGAGGCCTCGTTCAAGGCGCTGGCGCGCGCGCTGAGGGCAGCGGTCGCGCACGACCCCACCGAACGGGGGATCCCCAGCACCAAGGGAACGCTGGTATGAGCGCCCCCGGGCAATCCGGCGGCCCGCACCTGGCCCTGGTCGACTACGGCATGGGCAACCGCCGCTCGGTGCAGAAGGCCTTCGAGCACGTCGGCGCGCAGGTCACGGTCACGCGCGACCTCGAGGCGCTGCGAGCCGCCGATGGGCTCGTCGTGCCGGGCGTCGGGGCGTTCCCACTGGCGATGCGCAATCTGCGCCAGCTCGGGCTCGATGCGCTGCTGCGGGCGCGCGCGGCGCAGGATACGCCGATTCTCGGCATCTGCCTCGGGATGCAGCTCTTGTTCGAGCGCTCCGAGGAGATGGAGCCGACGGCCGGGCTCGGGCTGATCGCCGGAGAGGTTCGCTGGCTCGACGCGGGCGAGCTCAGCATTCCCCACATCGGCTGGAACGAGGTCACCTTCGAGCGCCCCTCGCCACTGACCGAGGGCCTGCCTGCTCCCGGCTGTCCGTTCTACCACGTGCACTCGCTGGCAGGGCGACCTGCGGATCCCGCCGACATCGTCGGCACGACCGAGTACGGCGAGCGCTTCGCCACGATCGTGGCGCACGGGAACATCCTCGGGGTCCAGTTCCACCCCGAGAAGTCCTCCGCTCACGGGCTCCTGATGCTCGCGAGCTTCACGCGGATGTGCGCGGGCCGGCGCGACGGCGCGGCGGTGGCGCCGGCCGCGGTGCGCGCATGATCCTGTTCCCGGCGATCGACATCCTCGACGGCAAGGCGGTCCGCCTGGCTCGGGGCGACTTCGACGCCAAGACCGTGTACGACGCCGACCCGGTGGACGCCGCGCGGCGATGGGTCGACGGCGGCGCTCGCGTGCTCCACGTCGTCGACCTCGACGGCGCGCGCAGCGGGGCCCCGGTCAACCTCGTCACCGTGGAGCGGATCACGGCCGCGGTCGAGGTCCCGATTCAGCTCGGCGGCGGCCTGCGCACGGCCGGCGCGGTCGCGGACGCCGTCAGCGCCGGGGCGGCCCGGGTGATCCTGGGTACTGCGGCCTACGGCGACGTGGACTTCCTCGACGGCGCGATCACCGCCCACGGCGACAAGGTCGTCGTCTCGATCGACGCCCGCCAGGGCCGGCTCGCGGCGGCCGGATGGACCGAGCAGACGGAGATTCCGGCGCAGTCGGTGATCGAGCGGCTGGGAGCCCGCGGAGTCAGGAGCTTCGTGTACTCGAGCATCGAGCGCGACGGGATGCTCTCCGGGCCCGACGTGGAGGAGGTCACCCAGGTCGCCCAGGCGGTCAGGGGCCGGTTCATCTACTCCGGAGGCATCTCCTCGATCGCGGACCTGGAGGCGCTGGTGGCGCTGAGACAGGTGAATCTTGCCGGCGTCATCGTCGGCAAGGCGCTCTACGAGCAGCGGTTCACCGTCGCCGAGGGCCAGCGCGTGCTCGACGGACGCTTCGACTCGCGCCGGGGTTGACCGGGGCGTGCACTACAAGCGCGTGATCCCGTGCCTCGACGTCGATCGCGGCCGCGTCGTGAAGGGAGTCGGGTTCGTCGATCTTCGCGACGCCGGGGACCCGGTCGAGCTGGCCTGCCGCTACGACGCCGCCGGTGCCGACGAGCTGGTGTTCCTCGACATCACCGCGACCTCCGACAAGCGCGACACCGTGGTGGAGCTGGCCCGGCGGACCGCCGACGACGTGTTCATCCCGTTCACGATCGGGGGCGGCATTCGCTCGGTGTCCGATGCCCAGGCGGTGCTCGACGCCGGCGCCGACAAGATCTCGGTCAACTCAGCCGCGCTGGCGCGCCCGGAGCTGCTGGACGAGCTGTCGGCGACGTTCGGGGCCCAGTGCGTGGTGCTGGCGATCGACGCCAAGGCCGACGGACACGGGTCGTGGGAGGCGTACCTCGCCGGAGGGCGGACGCCGACGGGCCGCGACGCCGTCCTCTGGGCCCGGGAGGGCGCCGAGCGCGGAGCGGGGGAGATCCTGCTCACCAGCATGGACCGCGACGGCACCAACGCGGGCTACGACCTGACCCTCACCGGCGCGGTCGCCGGAGCAGTCGGGGTCCCGGTGATCGCGTCCGGAGGGGCCGGCGAGCTCGCGGATCTGGTCGAGGCGATCGAGGCCGGGGCCGACGCGGTCCTGTGCGCGTCGATCTTCCACTTCGGACACCACACGATGAGCGAGGTCAAGGACCATCTCGCGGGGTCCGGGGTGGCGGTCCGGCGGTAGCGGAGCGCCCAGGGACTAACCCGCCGGCGGTGTCGCCGGGCGGCCAGCCCGGCGCATCCGCCAGCGAGCCGGGGCTACCCCGGCCTTCGAAGGCAAGTGCGGTTCGTTTCTGGTGGCCCGGCTGAAGAGACCGCTAGGCGGCCTCTTCCACGTATCCCGCGGCCGAACACGCATCGCAATACGCGGCGGGCGGGACACGCGGCTCGTAGCAACCTGGGCGGCAGCACGTGGACGACCGCTTGGGTCGGCCACGACCAATGCGGGCGGCGGCCGCATCCTTGAGCTCCTCGCGCATGCGATCGAGCTCAGCGGCGTGATCCGCACAGAATCGACGGCCCTTCTCGGCCGGTGCCTGACAATGACTTCCACTGCGACAACGCATAGACCCGTTATCTTAGCAAAACGGGTCCGAACGCTTGTTTGTAGATGGTTAGTGCGGGGCCGCCATGTGTGCCCCTACTGCGTCGGCTTCTGCAGTGTACGACCAGCGGCCGTAGCACGCGGCAGCAGCTGGAACAGATCCCCGTAACCGGTCAGATAGATCGCCCCGGTATCGGCGATCACCGGGTTGAACGAGCCCTCCGGGAAGCCGAACACCTGGTGGCCGGTGCGAACGTCCAAACCGGCCGTCGTCTTCGAACCCAGGTCCGCGTAGTAGACGACATCGCCCACGATCGTCGACGACCCGGAGATCTTGCCGCCGGACGGATGCGTCCAGCGCACCGCGCCGGTCCGCGCGTCGAAGGCGTAGAAGTTGCCGTCGTAGGAGCCGATGTAGACCGTGGCGCCGAGTCCCGGAGTGTCGGCCACCGCCGGTGACGCGTAGACGTAGGCCCCGGTGCCCGTGGCCCAGGCGAGCTGGCCCGAGTGTGCGGCGAACGAGTACACGCGGCCGTCAGTGTTGCCCATGTAGACGCGTCCGAAGGCGACCGCCGGGGTGGAGTAGAACTCCCCCGAGCCGAAGCCGAAATGAGCCCCGTTGGTGCCCACGGCCCACACCTCGCGGCCGTTGCTGGAGCGGACGGCATACGCGCGGCCGGCGTAATCACCGAAGTACAGAATCCCCTCCGAGAGCGACGGGCCGCCCTTCACCGCCACGCTGGCGTGGTAGGTCCAGAGCTCGTGGCCGTCGCTGACTCGCAGGGCATGGACGGTGCCGCCCTGATCGCCGAAGTACACGGTAGGGCCCCACACCAGCGGCGAGGACT
>JADGPN010000332.1 GCA_017882465.1 Solirubrobacteraceae bacterium | reverse complement strand
ACAGGCCGCTATCGCGGCCTGAAAAGATGACAGGCCCGTGAAGGTTTCAACGACCTAGCGGAGCTAGAACAGCCCCGCGAACGCCTGCCCGGCGTGCGTCACGAGATGGAACAGGGGCGTCGGGATGATGCCGAAGAAGATCGTCGCCCCCGCGCAGACGATCGCCACCACGGCGACCTCCGGCTGCGCGATCTGGCCTGGCTCCAGCTCGCCGGCGTCCAGCCGGCTGCTGGCCTCGAGGTCCGCGTCGGCCTCGGGTGAGCCGCCGGCGATCGCCGGCAGCGGGCCGGTCGGGGTTCGCACCTGTCCCGGCGCACGGTCGGCGGGCACGTCGGGGGCGCGGCGCATCCAGATCGTCGCCACCACGCGCAGGTAGTAGCCGAGGGAGATCATCGAGCCGATCACGATCGCGATACCGAGCCAGGTGTAGTCGCCCGCCACGAGCGCGCGGATCAAGTAGAACTTGCCGATGAAGCCCACGGTGCCGGGGATGCCGGCCAGGGCGAGCATCGCGATCGTGAGCGGCCAGGCCAGGCCCGGGTTGGTGGCGCCGAGTCCGGCGAGGCCGGAGATGTCGTCTCCTTCGGGGCTCTCGCGCTCACGCGCGACGACCACCGCGAACGCGGCCAGGTTGATCAGCAGATACGCCGCCAGGTAGAAGACCGTCGCCTGGATGCCGAGTCGAGTGCCGACGACGACGCCGGAGAGCATGTATCCCGCCTGGGCGATGCCGGAGTAGGCCAGCATCCGCTTCAGCGAGGACTGCCCGAGCGCGCCGACGTTGCCGACGATGATCGTGAACGCGGCCAGCGCGGCAAGCCACGGACCCCACTTGTTCTGAGCGCCGATCGCGGCCACGTCGAAGAAGCGGAGGAAGACCCCGATCGCCGCGGCCTTGGTGGCGGTGGCCATGAACGCCGTGATCGGAGTCGGGGCGCCCTCGTAGACGTCGGGCGTCCACTGATGGAACGGCGCGACCGAGGCCTTGAAGGCGAAGCCGACCATGACCAGGGCGATGCCGGTCAGCAGCATCGGATCGGACAGCACGCCGCCGAACAGGCCGCCCTTGGAGACGGCGGCCGCGATCACGGAGAAATCGGTGGAGCCGGTCGCGCCGTAGACCAGGGCCAGCCCGTAGGCGAGCGTGGCCGAGCCGACGGAGCCGATCACCAGGTACTTGAGGCCGGACTCGAGCGAGACCTCGCGGCGCGCCTCGCTGGCGCACAGGACATACAGCGGGATCGACAGCAGCTCGAACCCGAGGAACAGCGTGACGATGTTCGTCGAGGAGACGAGCACGGTCATCCCCAGCACCGAGAACAGCAGCAGCGCATGGTACTCGCCGTGGCCGGCCTCCTCGGCGGCGCGCCCGCGCCAGGAGAGCAGGACCGCGGCGATCGCGGCCACGGAGAAGATGAGGTCGAGCACCAGCGCCACGTCGTCGATCTGGAGCGCTCCGGAAAGGATCAAGTTGGAGTGGCGGAAGCGCGCGATCTCGAAGCCGATGGCCAGGCCGAGCGTGACCAGCGTCAGCGTGGGCACAACCCGGCGGCGGGCGGTCGAGCTGCTCAGGAGCCCGATCAGCAGCACGATCAGGGCACCGACGCTCAGCACCACGAACGGCGACAGTGCGAGCCAGTCGATGTGCGGTCCCTTGATCCGGGTCGCGGCCACGAGCGCGGCGTGGGTGGTGACGATGCTCACGGCGTGCCTCCGGCGCCGGTGGTCGCTCCGGACCGGATCGAGCCGGCCACCAAGAAGCCGCTCAGGCTCGCGTCGCGCAGGGCCTGCGCGGCCGGCCGGCTGCCGGCCAGCAGCTGGGCTGGCGCCACCGTCTCCTGCACCGTGCGCTCCGAGCGCACGAGGCCGAAGCGCGGGTACAGGGCCAGAACCAGGATCACGATCACCAGCGGCACCACCCCGATCGCCTCCCGCCACGAGATCTCCCGCGAGTCGACGCTGGGCGAGACGCGATTGTGCATCGAGCGGATGTACAGCCGAAGCGCGTAGTAGGCGGCTCCGACGACCCCCAGGAAGGCGATCACGGAGACCGCGAGCTTGGACTGGAACACGCCGAGCAGGATCAGGAACTCACCGATGAAGTTCGACGATCCGGGGATCGCCAGGGTGGCCAGGCCGACGATCAGGAACAACGCTGCGAGCGCCGGAGCCCGGACGGCGATCCCTCCCATCGCGCGCAGATCCTCCGAGCCGCCGGCGCGGGCCGCGAGCGCGGCGACGATGAAGAACAGCGGCGCGGTGACGAGGCCGTGGTTGACCATCTGCAGCAGGGCTCCCTGGGAGCCGGTCGGCCGCAGGGAGAAGATCCCCAGCACGATGAATCCGAGCTGGGCGACCGAGGAGTAGGCCACGACCAGGCGGGCGTCGTTGGTGGTGAAGGCCAGCGAGGTGGCGTAGATGATCGACACCAGCGCGGTCAGCAGCATCAGCGTCTGGTAGTGCACCGAGGCGAACGGGAACAGCGGCAGGACGACGCGCAGGAACCCGTAGGCGGCCACCTTGGAGAGCACCCCGGAGAACACCGCGACCACGGGCGGCGGCATCGACTTGTAGGCGTCAGGGAGCCAGCCATGGAAGGGGACCAGCGGCATCTTGACCAGGAAGGCGGCCGCGAAGCAGAGGAAGATCCACTCCTGCGAGGTGTGGCTGAGCGGCAGGGCCCGAAGCTGCGAGAGCACGAACGTGAGGCTCGTCCCGTGCTCGCTGGAGGCCAGCACGCCGGTGGCGATCGCGGCCACGAGCATCAAGAACGACCCCACCAGGGTGTAGATCACGAGCTTGGTCGTGGCTCGCACGCGGTCCCCGCTGCCCCACATCCCGGTGAGGAAGTAGAACGGGATCAGCATCAGATCGAACAGGGCCACGAACAGGGCCAGGTCCTGGGCGCAGAAGGCGCCGAGGACGGCGCTCTCGGCCAGCCCCAGATGGAAGTAGAAGAGCTGTGGCCGGTCCCACTCGCGCTGGGAGGACCAGCCGATCGAGACCGAGAACAGCAGCGCCGTGAGCACGACGAGCAGCACGTTGAGCCCGTCGAGGCCAAGCTTGTAATGGATTCCGAGCTCCGAGATCCAGACCTTGTCGGTGGTGAACTGCAGGCCGGCGTGGCCGGTCTTGAACCGGGCCAGGAACGAGATCGCGATCCCGAGCGTGACCAGGCTGCCGAGCGCGCTCCAGCGGCCGACCCGTGCGCGTGGCAAAGCGAGGCCCACGAGGCCGACCACGAGCGGAAGCCAGATCAGGATCGAGAGGCTCATGAGGACGTGAGCAGGAAGTAGAGGGCGGTGAGCGTGATCCCGGCCACCACGACGGCGGCGTAGTAGCGCACGAAGCCCGTCTGCGCACGCCGCACGAGCGCGCCACCGGCGCGGATGATCGAGACCGTCCCGCCGGTGATGACCCCGGCCACGAACACCCGCTCGATCACGGTCTCGCAGAAGCGGCCGAACCACAGCGCGGGGCGGACGATGAGGAACTCGATCAGCTCATCGAAGTACCACTTGTTGATCAGGAACGTGTGCACAGGGGCGAAGCGCTCGATCAGCTTGGCCGATGTGCCCGGCCTCGCGATCCAGACCACATAGGCAGTGCCGATGCCGGCCAGGGCGATGCCGGCGCCGATCACCAGGCCGATCCAGGCGGCGCTGGTCGACGGCTCCTGCCGGATGATCGTCGAGTCGGCAAAGGTGGTGTCGAGGAAGCTCGAGAGCGCGTGGTCGACGCCGGGGATTTGGGCGGCGCCGCCGATGAGCGCCAGCACAGCCAGCCCGCTCATCGCGACCTTCATCGGGACCGCGCGCTCGGCAATGTGGTGCGCCGATCCCGGGAACCCGACGTCGATGTCCTCGACCTCGTCGGTGGCCGGGTTGCGCGGCACGTCGACGTGGTGCAGATGCCCGTCCGCCAGTTCCTGCGCCTCCTTCACCGGCTGGCCGAAGAAGGCGCGGAAGATCATCCGGAAGGTGTAGATCGCGGTCAGCAGCGCGCCGGTGTAGCCGACGATCCCCAGCAGCAGGAAGCCGCCGCCGCGATGGTCGAGGAACCCGATGACGTCGTCCTTGGACAGCCAGCCCGAGAACGGCGGCAGCCCCGAGAGCGCGAGGCCGCCGATGATGAACATCGCGAACGTGAACGGCATCGCCTTTCGGAATCCGCCCATCCGGTCGAGCGACTGAACCCCGCCCATGGCGCTGATCAGCGACCCGGCGGCCATGAACAGCAACGCCTTGAAGAAGGCGTGGGTCATGAGGTGGAAGAGGCCGGCCGAGTAGGCCCCGACCGAGACGGCCATCACCATGTAGCCGATCTGGGACATGGTCGAGTAGGCGATCACGCGCTTGAGATCGGTGGCCACAAGGCCGATCGAGGCGGCGATCAGGAGTGTGGCGCCACCGACGATCGCGCCGACGTCGGCCGCGGCCGGGGCGGCCTCGAACAGCGAGTGCATGCGCGCGATCAGATAGACGCCCGCGGTCACCATCGTGGCCGCGTGGATCAGGGCGGAGACCGGCGTCGGGCCCTCCATCGCGTCCGGGAGCCATGTGTGGAGCGGGACCTGTGCGGACTTGGCGAAGGCGCCGACCAGCAGCAGCAGGCATCCCGCCACCAGGTCCGCGTTGTTGCTGTGCGGGAAGACGTGGGGGACGAGGTGGAAGGTCTTGATCAAGTCGACGGTGCCGGTGTGGCCGAAGATGAAGAACGTCCCGAGCACGAGGCCGACGTCTCCGACGACGTTGATCACGAACGCCTTCAGACCCGCCCGGGTCGCGGTCGTGCGCCGGTACCAGAACGAGATCAGCATGTAGGAGGCGGCGCCGACGAACGCCCACCCGGCGATCAGCAGCACGAAGTTCCCC
>JADGPN010000331.1 GCA_017882465.1 Solirubrobacteraceae bacterium | reverse complement strand
CAGCGGACCAAACGGGAGTCGGACAGCGCTAGGAGGAGCACAACCTCCGCCTACCAACGGAGCTGGCGCCACCGGCTGGAAGAGCATCGAAACACGCTCGCTTCGGCCGGGAGTCCGCGACGCTACGCGCGCCCACCCGGCTCTAAACACTCAAGCGGGAGGTGTGAGCCATGGCGTCGACGGCGATCGGTCGCGGTGCGTCACGTGCGCCTGTAGCGTGCGGCGGTGTACTCATCGACCCAGGCGCGGGAGCTGCGCCAGGTGCCATCGGCTGCCTTTGCTGCCTTCAGGCGCCCGCGGATCGCGGCTACGCGTAGCGCATTGGCGGAGATCTCCGAGGTTGCGAGCGCTGGGAGCGGCACGAGCCGGGCGGGGCCGGCGACCGCCGGGACGATGAACTTGTAGAGGTTGTCGAGGATCGCTCGCGCGAGGAACTCGCCGAGCGGCCCGGTGTCGCCCTGGTCGGCGCGGCGGAGCGCCGCCAGGTATCGGGACCGGTCGTTCTTGTAGATGATCGCCGGTGGGTAACCGAGCCGTACGAGTAGGAGATTGAGCACCAGGCGACCGGTGCGCCCGTTGCCGTCGAGGAACGGGTGGATCTGCTCAAAGCGCGCATGCAGCGAAGCGATGGTTTCTGGGAGCGCCGACTCGCTTGCGCCAGCGAGAGCGTGTGCGTCCGCGACCCAGCTGTTGATCTGCGCGGGCACTTCTGGCCAAGGCGGTGGCGTCATCCCGCCCGGGAATGCTTGGACGTCGTGCTCGCGAAACGAGCCGGGGAGCTCGCGCTCGGTGGCCTGCGGATGAGGCGCAACGTCCCAGACCGGGGTCATCGCCAGCTCGTGGATGTGTCGCAGCTCGGTGAGCGAGATCAAGCCAGCATCGGTCCAGTCACCAGGCTGGATGGCGTGCCCATAGACCCAGTCGGCGGCGTTGGCGTAGCCTCGGACCTCGAGGTATTCGCTCAGCTCCTTGTTGCCGACCGCGCGACCTTCTGCGAGCAGCGCCTCGACCTGCTTGAGAACGAGCGTGTTCCCCTCGATCGCTGTCGAGTGGTGAGCTTCTTCGAGCCAGATCCCGCGCCAGATGCCTTCGGCCTCGAGCGGGGACGGCAGCCCGCCAAGCCGCTCTCGCAACTCGCCGATCTGGATGTGCAAGCGCTCGTAGAGCGCGACGCGCGGAGGACGACCCTTCCGGTGACCACCAGAGTTGTTCGGCTGCAGCATGAACCAACTGTACCGAACACATTTCGGAAAGTGTTCGGACTCCACCACATCATCTGTACCGAACCTTTACTGAGTCCCCTGAGGGGAACGCAGCGACGGACCTGCCTGAGTTCCGCGCAACGCAGGAACCGTGACGGTTCTCACGAGATGGCCGTGCCGAGTGAAAGCGGGTCTGCTCGCTGGCGGTTCTGCGATGCCCATTGGGCCAGGTCCCGCGCGTGGTTCGTGAATCGTCTCGGCCGAGATCGCCCGGCCGAGGGCCGGTTCGAGTTCCTCGACGTTGGCCTCGGTATCACGCCCGCTGCATCGGTGAGGACGACGCTCCGGGTTCAGTCGCCCGTCGCGGCGTGGCGTAGCAGTGTCACGCCGCGGTCGAGCGCTGGGTCGGCCATGCGCGCATGGCCGAGCACCAGGCCGGGCTGGCAGTCGCCGGTGTAGCTGTGCAGCGAGAGCCCCTCGATCGCGACGCCGTCGCGGGCTGCCGCGGCCAGCAGCCCGGCCTCATCGGTACCCGCGGGGAGCTCGACGAGCACGTGCAGCCCACCCGCGAACTGGTGTGGCCGCCATCGCGGCAGCTCCCGTGCCAGCGCCTCCCTGAGGGTTCGGTGACGGTGCGCGTAGCGCAGGCGCATACGCCGCAGATGGCGTTCGAGTTCGCCGCGGGCGATGAAGTCTGCGAGCGCGAGCTGCCCGGAGATCTCCGAGCCCGCGTCCTCGATCGCCTTGGCGGAGATGAGCGACCACGATAGCCACGAGGGCGGGGTCATCCACCCCAGGCGCATACCGGGCGCCAGGCGCTTGCTCGCCGATCCGATGTACAGCACGCGATCCGGCGCGAGACCCTGGAGCGCTCCCACCCGCTCGCGGCAGAGCTCGGAGTCATAGTCGTCCTCGATGATCAGCCGGTCGCCGCGCTCGGCCCAGTCGATCAGCGCCGCACGCCGTGGGGGGCTCATAACTGCGCCGGTTGGGAACTGGTGCGCCGCGGTGACGACGACCGCGTCGGCGTCGCTGCGCGCGAGCGCGGCCACGTCGATCCCGTCGGCGTCCACCGGGATCGGCGTGACCTCCAGGCCCGCCTCCTCGACGATCAGCCGCTGCGGATGCCAGCCCGGATCCTCCAGCGCGATCCGCTCGACCCCCTGACCCCGCAGCCACCGGCAGGTGAGCGCCAGACCCTGGCGATAGCCGGTGCAGATAACGAGTTGCTCGGCGTCGGCGGCCACGCCCCGGACGCGACCGAGGTAGTCGGCCAGCGCCTCGCGCAGCTCCGGCGCCCCGCGCGGATCTCCGTAGCCGATCGCGTCGAGCGGCGCGTCGCGCCACGCGAAGCGCACCGAGCGCAGCCAGCGGTCACGGGGAAAGCCGGCCAGGTCAGGCAGCCCCGGGCTGAAGTCGTAGGCCAACCGCGCCAACAAGGGCGGCGCGGGCGGCGGAGCGGACTGGGCGCGGACCGCGCGGGCGACGCGGACAGGCGCGCCCTGCCGGCTCTCCAGATAGCCCTCGGCGACGAGCTGCTGATAGGCGGTCGTCACGACGCCACGGGAGACTCCGAGCTCGGTGGCGAGGCCGCGGCTCGATGGCAGCGGCGCGCCGGCGCGCAGCCGGCCGGCCCGGATGTCGTCCCTCAGCGCCCGCTCGAGCTGGGCGTGCAGCAGGACCTCGCCGGTCCGGCTCAGCGTCACCAGGAGATCAACTGGCCCTCTTGCCTGCTCCACGACTGGAACTGTACGACGGTCCAGTGGCGCGGTACGGTCCGTCGCATGCACACGATCACGATCATCGGAGCCGGCGTCGCGGGACTGACCGCGGCGATCACCTGCGCCGAGCAGGGCGCCGAAGTGCGCCTGCTTGAGGCGCACGAGACATTGGGCGGCCGCGCCCGCAGCACCGACGGGAGCTACAAGGCCAACCTGGGACCACACGCGATCTACCGGGGCGGCACGCTCTGGAACTGGCTTCACCAGCGCGACCTGATGCCGCCGGTGGCCCGCCCGCAGCTCACCGGCTACCGCTTTCACTACCAAGATGCGATTCACCGCACGCCACCGCTGACCCTGATCCCCCCGGGGCTACGGCTGCGGGGCAGGATGGCGCCGGTCGATCAGGACTTCCGCTCGTGGGTGACTGACCACGGCGACGCGCGCACCGCCGACATGCTGTCGTGCGCCGCGGGTGTCTACACCTTCCACCACGACCCCGGGGAGCTGTCGGCCGCGTTCGTCTGGGAGCGCAACCAGCGGCTGCTGCTCAGCGCCAACCCGCCAGCCAGGTTCATCATCGGCGGCTGGACGCGCCTCGTGCAGGCGCTCGAGCGACGCGCACGAACGCTCGGGGTCACGATCGTCACCGGCGCGCGCGTGGACGCGCTGCCGAGCGGCACGGTGATCGTCGCGCTGGAGCTCCGCGACGCGCGCCGGCTGCTCGGAGACGAGAGCCTCGACTGGCCCAGCGGCAACACCATCTGCCTGGACCTCGGCCTGAGCAAGCACCGCGGCGACCCGTGGATCGTCTCTGACCTGCAAAACGCCGGGTGGGCCGAGCGCTACAACGCGCAGGACGCCACCCTCGCACCCGTCGACGAGGACCTGGTGCAGGGCCACATGCCGATCCGGCCGGGCGAGGGCGCCGACGAGGCGGGCGAGCGGCTCGAGCGGCTGCTCGACATCGCCTTCGAAGGCTGGCGCGGGCGCATCACGTGGCGCCGACGCCAGGTGATGGACGGCCGCAGCGGCGCGCTGGACCCGCCGGGCACGACCTGGCGCGACCGACCCGCGATCGACCGTGACGACGGCGTCCTTCTCTGCGGCGATCAGGTCGCGGCGCCCGGCTGCCTGGCCGAGGTCTCGTTCGCGAGCGCGATCGAGGCGGGCACGCTCGCGCTCGCCAACGCCAGTCGCGGCGCCCTGCCCCGCGTGGCCTAACGCAACGGGAGCGCGGCACGGTAACCGGCGAACGACGGCCTTGTGCTCCTCGGTACCCACATGCTCCACCTTTCTCGCTCGGCACCTCAAGACAGACACCGTCGGCCCTGGGTAGGCGATCGTAAATCGGCGGGACCCGCTCCTCGCGAAGAATTTACGGCCGCGAAGGGGACGCATCCGCGGCCGACACAGCGGCCTGAATCGGATCGTCCGCCGGGGCACCAACGCGGGTCCGGCTCGGATGAGCGCGTGGTCGCCCAAGCACTCGCCAGCCGCGGGTCGCCCGGAGCACGAAACCGATCGTCCCGCGCCGCGCTCGCTGACGCACGCTTGTGGGCGAAAGCGCTCGTCCGGTGCGCGCAGCGCCGGCCATCCCCTCGTCGCCATTGCAAGTCGTGGGCTGTCCGGCAAGGTCGGGAACGAATACGATCGTCCGCACCGGCGCGCCCTCCGCGTTGCGGGAATCAAGCGTCGCGGCCGCGTGCCACGGCATCGGAGCAGAGCAGGACTCTCGCGACGTGCGATCGAGGGCTTGCAGCACAGGTCACTCAAGCAGCCACGGCGAAGTCGTGACCGCTTCGCACCAGCACCGGCAGTCTGAGCAACAGCCTCGAGACCACTGCTCTCATGCTTGCAACAAGGCGCGACGTCAGCTAACTCCGCGCTGGCATGCTTGCCTCGGTTCGGCGGAAAGCGCGCACCCGAAGGGCCACGCCGGATGCCCCGTATTGGCGA
>JADGPN010000330.1 GCA_017882465.1 Solirubrobacteraceae bacterium | reverse complement strand
GTCTCAGACCCCATTACCGGAGGTCTGAGACTGCGCGCGCCGCCACAGTTGGGCTTTGCGATCGCCTTTCCGGACGGGGTCGTCCACTCACGTGACGCCGCGTACCCGGCGCGCGCGCCCGGTCGCGAACCCGGCTAGTCGCTACGTGCCCTTAGCCACTGTCCGAGATACCGTGACGCTTCACGCTCATCGTGGCGCTCGAGCAGCGCGCTCAGCGCTTCTGCGCCTGCCACCGGCTCTGGTGTAACCAACGTCGCCAACGCCGCGAACGCCAGCTGCGCCTCGGCGACCGCCAGCCGGCGCTCCTTCACCAGCCTCGCTCCGAACCGCGCCGCTGTCGTCGGGAACCGCTCCGGATCTCCCCCCCGAGCACAAGCAGGATTCTGAGCGCGTCGCGAAGCTGCACCGGTCGGGGCAGCTCGTGCCCAGCGGCCAGCACGATCGACGGCCTTCCGATCGCCAGCGCACGCTATCCGCTGGCTGATCGTCGGGCGAAGGCTGGAGCTCCGAAGACGTGAATTTACACCCATCTGGGTGATGCCTGGCGGCCTCGCGCGCGCTGCACTGATGATCGGAGAGCCCGCGACACGAGGGCGCCGCTCGCGTTATGAATAGCAACGACTCACAACGGAACTGGCGGGAGCGTTCGATGAGTACTTACGCTAAGGCAGCCGGCCGTGTTCTGAGCGAGCAGATGTACGCCGCAGAAGGCGCCCCGCGGCGCCGCAACGAGCCCTGCACGTTGCGGCAGTGGCGGCTAATCGAAGTACTGCCACGGCGGGGTCCTGGGCGGATGAGACTTCACCGCCGCCGGCGATGGAAGATCCTTTCGGGGTGCGGTTGCCGGGCGGTGCAGCGCTGATCGCGGTCGCGTGATGACCGACGGCTCCGCAGCGACCTACGCCGATCCTGTGGAATGGAAGGCGGCTCGACCGCGCTTCCGTCCGCTGCGTCTTGCGCTGGCGCTGCTGGTCGGCGCCGTGTCGGTGATCGTGTCGGGCCTGATCCTCCCGGGGGTCGAGGTCAAGACGCTCCTCGGTGCGCTCGAGGCGGCGGCGTTGATTGCCGTGCTGAATGCGGTGTTGCCGCCGCTGGTTGCGGCGCTGCGACTGCCGTTGATGTTGATCACCGGGTTTTTCGCGGTCCTGATCGTCGATGCACTGATTCTGCTGCTCGTCTCGGACCTGGCGCCGAACGACTTCAAGGTGAATTCGTTCGGGTGGGCATTGCTGGCGGCGCTGGTGATGGCGGCCGCGAGCATGGTGCTGCAGGTGTTCCTGGGCGTCGACGACGACGACATCTACTCGCTGCGCGTGATCGAGCGAGTCGCCAAGCGGCAGGGCGAAGCGAGCCGCACCGACAGGCCGGGGATCATCTTCCTCGAGATCGACGGGCTCGCGGGCCCGGTGCTACGCCGCGCGATGCGGGATGGCAACACGCCGGTGCTGGCCCGCTGGCTGGCCGACGCCAGCCACGACCTGATCGAGTGGGAGCCTGACCTGTCGTCGCAGACGGGAGCCAGTCAGGCCGGCATCCTGCTCGGCTCAAACGACGATATCCCGGCGTTCCGCTGGGTCGAGAAGGAAACGGGCAGGCTGATGACGTGCTCGGCGCCGGATGACTGTGCCGAGATCGAGCGCCGTCACGCTAGCGGCGCCGGACTGCTGATCGACGGTGGCGCCAGTCGCGGCAACCTGCTTTCCGGGGAAGCCGACGAGGTGATCCTGACCGTCAGCCGGATGGAAGCCGACAAGAAGGCGAACCCGGGCTACCGCGCGTTCCTGGCCAACGGGTTTAACGTCACCCGCGAGCTTGTTCTGTTCTGCTGGGAGGTGGGGCTCGAATGGTCGGCGGCGGCCCGGCAGCGACGCCGCGACGTGATCCCGCGCGGGCACCGGGGCGGTCGCTACCCGTTCCTGCGGGCTGCGCTGTGCGTCGTGGTCCGCGACCTGATCGCGTTCGGCGTGGCGACCGACATGATCCGCGGCCGCCCCGCCGTGTATGCGACCTTCTCCAGCTACGACGAGGTCGCCCACCACTCGGGGCTCGAGCGGGCCGACACGCTCGAGGCGCTGCGTAAGCTCGACAAGCAGTTCGGGAGGATCGAGAAGTGCAAGCGTTTCGCTCCCAGGCCGTACAAGCTCGTGGTGCTCTCCGATCACGGTCAGACGCAGGGAATGACGTTCAAGCAGAGAAACGGCTACGGGCTCGACGAGCTTGTCCAGCGCTCACTCTCGCGCGGCGACGTGACCGGGATGAGCGGCGGCGACGAGCACGACACCGCGGTCGGCCAGGCGTGGGGCGAAGCGACCGGCCGCAGCGGCGACCATGAGGAGCACGGGATGAGCGAAGAGCACGCCGTTGTGCTGGGTTCCGGCAACCTTGGCCTCGTGTATCTGATGGAGGAGAAGCGCAGGCTGAGCGCCGAGGAGATCCAGGAGCGCCATCCCGACCTGATCCCGGCGCTCACCGCTCACCCCCACATCGGCTTCCTGCTCGTGCACTCGGCCCAGCACGGCCCGATCGCCGTCGGCTCAAGCGGCACCCACTACCTGGCGACCGGCCGGATCGAGGGACAGGACCCGCTCGCGCCCTTCTCCCCCAATGCAGCCGCGCACCTGCGCCGCACGGACGGGTTCGAGCATGTCGCCGACATCATGGTCAACAGCTTCTACGACCCTGACCTCGAACAGGGCTGCGCGTTCGAGGAGCTGATCTCCTTCCACGGCGGGCTCGGCGGCCCGCAGACCAGGCCGTTCATCCTGTACCCGGTCGAGTTGCCAGTTCCCCATCAGCCGATCGTCGGCGCCGCCGGCGTGCACGCGCTGCTCACGGGCTGGCGCGGCCTGCTCAAGGGAGCACCGCACTCCGTGGGGGAAACCGTCGGTGATGGGGGCTAGACAGGAACGAGCGGCATCTCCACCGTGTGGCGGATGCGGGGCCGCGACACCCGCGTGAACCGACTGCCTGGCCGGGTTGGAAAAGACGCTTGCGAGGATCGCGCTCCGGGAACGACCGCCTCATCTCATCACGACCGCACTCTGGTGGCGAGGGCATCGAGCTCGATCAACGAACTCGCGCCCTGCTAGGGCTTGCCGGCTTGATCGGAGACGACGGACCGACGGCATCGTTTGTCGCCTGCGTTCATGATGCGCAGGCCGACGACGCATCAGTCGAGCTCGCGCGTACGGTGCCCACCGAGAGCAGCGCGGCCAAGAGCGTGGCAACGGTCCAACGCCGGTGACGTTCTGGTCTTGTGCTCATCGTGACAGGGCCAGCGATGAACGCTGCCGGGACTGCTCCCCCAAGTTGATCAGGCACGACCGCGATCGTGTCCGCCCGCAGCCGTCGAGCCTGCCGGCGATCAGGGCGCTCGCTGGTTGAGCCACCGGTCAAGGACCGGACGACCCGTCCACCACCAGCCGCCCGAGCCGGGCGAGCCGCGGCCCCCGAGGAGCACATCCAGCTCGCCGCGGCCCCGTCGCGGTCGATAGTGCTGCTCGCGTGAGAGAGGGTGGCGACCCGCGGGCGCTACCTCGGTTCGGTGCTGACGGCGGCGCTGCGACCGAAGCAACGCCCGTGGCCTGCCACTGCTCCGGTGGCCAGGACGGCGAGGCCGACCTTCCGTGCAGCGTCGGGTTCAGCGCTGGTTCGAGCGGATCACCCCTTGCGGATGATGCTCGGGCCGTTCGCGATCCACCGGTTTGCGTCGACATGCGCACGACACCGAGGTCAGCTCGTGAGCAAGTAATTCAACGGAGTGTCATCACGTCGACGTCAGCGGCGAGCCCTGCGTGGAGCTCGAGCGCGGGACCGCCGCGATGATCGCCCGTGAATAACCGGGCCCACGGAGCAGCAGCCTAAGTCTCGTCTCGCTCGGGCGCCTACCTGGCCTCCCCGCGACGTTCTTCCTGCCCCACGAACGCAGCGTAAGCGCGATCCAAGCGCTCCTGGGAAATTCCGACATGCACCCTGTTACTTCAGCTTGCTGCGCAGCGCCGCGCCGCCGTACAGCTTTCAAAGGTCTTGGTGACGACGCTCGGCGATGGCCAGTCGCTTTCGCGGAGCTCAGCGGGATGTCCGGAGCGCGGCCTGCTGTTCCCAGCCCGCCCCCCATCTTCCCCAACGCGTCCTCGGGCCCTTCGCACGCGCAACCTCGAGCACCAGAAAGCTCAGCGAGGACATGAGAGCGACGAACGCTCCGCGATAGGGCGCGAGGCTCGCGTCCTGGCGCTGCCCTCCATCATCAGCGTCATATCCAAGTTCATGTCGGTCCTTGAAGCTGTCGATCAGCGTTTCGAGCGGCGCGACCGTTGGGCAGCTGTTCGCCGCGGAGCGCTCCCACGGCTTGCCAGTCGGTGGCACGCCCGTGCTCGACGAGCTCACTGACGCGGTCGACCGTCGCGCGCATCTGTGGCTCTGCCTGCTCGCGCTCGGCGAGCATCCGCGCCCCCTACAGCTGGGTCGCAGCCCCGTGAGAGCGAACAAGCCGTGCAGCTCGCCGGCGATCCGCTCGGCTCGGTGATCGGCAGCACCTTCCGCGTGCCTGGCGGAAGACGAGCAGGACAACTGCGTTGATTCTGCATCCTCCAGCTTGGTGTTACCGAAACTCCCAGTTTCCCACGATGTCGCCGTTCGCGTCGCGGACCACTCCGGCGAGAAGCCCGCCCGCGAGAATGTCGTCAGCGGTCCTTGCGAGCGCGCTCGCCACATTCGCGGCGGTCCGCATCGCGTCGGTATCCAGCTCGATGGCGAGCTGGAACTTCTCAAGCGGTGGAGTCCCGAGGAGGTCTAGGAATTTCACTGCGCTACCTCGACTTTCGCTAAATCGCCGATGCGGCGTGTTTGATTGCCTGAAGATAGACCGTCGTCCTCGTCCCACTAGCTT